>DASUWY010000060.1 GCA_036378175.1 Thermoleophilaceae bacterium | reverse complement strand
CGAGCCGGCTCGCGAGTTCGCGGAACTGGCGCGAAGGGAGGCGCCGGGCGTCGAGGTGCGGCTGCTCCAGCCGGGAGAGCGCACAACCGTGACCTGACACTTAGGCGGGCTAGCGTCTCGCGGCGGTGTAGGTCAGGTGGGTCACCCGGGTCGATGCGTCGCTGCTGGCCTGGTCCAGCGCGAGGCGGTCTGGGTCCACGCGGTCGAACAGGCGGATGCCGGTGCCGAACAGCACGGGCGCGAGCGTAATCGAGAACTCGTCGATCAGGCCGCTGTCCAGGTACTCCTGGATCGTCTCGGCGCCGCCGGCGATGCGCACGTCGCGGTCGCCGGCGGCCTCGCGGGCCTGGAGCAGCGCGCTCTCGATGCCGTCGCCCACGAAGTGGAAGGTGGTGCCGCCCGGCCGCTCCCACGGCTCACGCCTGGTGTGGGTGACGACGAACACGGGGGTGTGGAACGGCGCCTCCTCCGGCCATGCCAGCTCGCCGCCGTCGAACATGCGCTTGCCCATGACGCTCGCGCCGGTGCGCTCGTAGGTCGCCCGTGCGATGTCGTTGTCGAGCCCTTCCTCGCCGCCCTCGCCGAGCCCCAGGTTCTCCCGGAACCACCGCTGTGAGAGCAGCCACGACTGCAGCTCGGACCACTTCGCCATCCAGCGCTGGGACCGCGGGTCGCTCTTACCTTCGGGCGAGAACACGTACTCGACGGGCACCTCCTCCGGCGCCATGAAGCCGTCGAGCGACATCGTCACGCTGAAGAACACCCTTCCAGCCATCAGGCCTCCGTCCATTCCCGCGCGACGTACGCCGCCAGGTTGGCCAGCGTCTGCTCGCCGCCCTCGATCGCGTGGTACTTCTCCACGGCCTCGTCACGGAGCTCCTTCGTGGGGAACACCGTGTGCATCACGATGCGGGTCTGCTCCCCCGCCGGCTCGAAGGTCAGCACCGAGTCGAAGGCGTTCGGGTCGTCGCGGGACTCGCCGTGCAGCAGCGCGATCCGCTCCGGCGGGACGATCTCCCGCCAGGTGATCCACTCCTGGTAGTCGGTCCCGTCCGGCCCGTGCATCACGAAGTCCCACTCCCCGCCGACGCGGAACTCGAAGGACCGCGTGGTGGTGGTGAAGCCCTCCGGTCCCCACCACCGCAACAGGTGCCGCACCTGCGTGAACGCCTCGAACACCAGCTCGCGCGGCGCGCGGATCACCCGGGAGATCACGATCTCGCGGTCCGCGCTCGCATGCGCGGGCTCGCCGCCGCTACTGGTCATCGCCATCGTGTGCTCCCTCCTGGCTCGTCTGGTTCAACTCCTGCACGTACTCGTCCAGCCGGTCGAAGCTCTCGCTCCAGAACCGCTCGAAGCCGCCCACCCACTCGTGGACCGGCCGCAGCCCGCGGGCGTCCAGGCCGTACAGCCGCTGCTTGCCCACCCCGCGTACCCGCACGAGCCCGACCTCCCGGAGCACCCGCAGGTGCTTGGACGCCTGCGGCTGGGTCATCCCGAGGTCTCGCGCCAGGTTGGTCACCGGCCGCTCGCCCACCCGGAGCAGCACGAGGATCTCCCGGCGCTGGGGTTCGGCGATCGCGTTGAAGGCGTCTGAGGTCGTCGCCGCTCGTGCCATGGCCGACATCATATGCCTATATCGGCATGTGTCAACCTGGCGAGTGACTAGGCCTCGATTCGCACCTCAACCTCGTCGGCCACCTTCAGCGCGCCGAAGAGCGCCGTGTACGGCTTCATCCCCCACTGGGTCTGCTTCACCACCGCGCTGCCCCTCACGTGGCCTTCGCCATCCACGACGAGGTCGAACGTGATCGGGTGAGTGTGCTCGTTGAGGGTGAGGTCGCCGGTCACGCTCAGATTGCCGTCGTCGGCTCGCACCTCCGTGGAGCTGAACCTGATCGGCCGCTTGAGCAGCACCTCGTCGTCGATCGTCTGGTGGATGTTCGCCTTGTCGTCGTCGTCGAGCGCCTTCATGCCGCCCGTGCCCTCGAGCACCTTGAATGAGGTCGAGTCCACCTCCACCTCCACCTTCGGCTCGCCCGAGAGGTCGAGCCCGCCGTGCCAGGAGGTCACCTCGATGGTGAGGTCATGGCCCGCCTTCGCCACCGCTCCGGTGCGCTTGGTGTGCACGGTGAGCCGGGCGTTGTCGGGTCCGAGCTGGTGTGTGCCCTGAGTCGCCACGCGCAGCAGCTTATATTCAGTGAGGAAGCTGGCTCATTCTCGACCAAGGGGACTTGCACATGGCAGTTGATCTCGACCACACGTTCACCACCGCGAAGCCAATCGACGAGAGCTTCGCCGCGATCACCGATCTCGAGCGCATCGTGCCCGCCGTGGAGGGTGGAACCGTGACCGAGAAGACGAGCGACGACTCGGTGAAGGCCGAGATCAAGGTGAAGATGGGCGCGATGTCCCTCACGTTCGCCGGCACCGTGGAGGTGGCGGAGAAGGACGAGAGCGAGCACCGCGCGCTGCTCGTGGTGAAGTCGCGCGAGAAGAGCGGCCAGGGCTATGCCAACGCGGACGTTGAGTTCAGGCTCAACGACGGCGGCGGCGACATCCACACGCACGCTCAGATCACCGGCAAGGCCGCGTCGATGGGCGAGGGCGTGATGGTGGGCGTGCTCGACGCTCTGATCCAGGACTTCACCACCAAGCTGCCCAACATCTGAGCGAGCCGGCGATGGCCACGGTCACGATGAAGCAGGTGCGGCCGGGCGAGGTGCCAAAGGACGGCGGCACCGCGGTGCAGGAGGATCCCGGCCGGCCCGTGTTCCGCGGCAACGGCCCGAACGACTACGTGTGCGTGGAGTGCGGCAACGTGCTCGCGGTGTCGATGCACCCGGACCAGATGACGTTCCGGGTGCGGGTGAAGTGCGCGGTGTGCCGCACCGTCAACGTGGCGGAGAACGACGACCGCCCGCCAGCGCAGCGCCGCCGGCCGCGGATCTGAAGCGCGAGTAGGCCGCCGCGCCGTCCCCGTCCAGCACGGGGATGCGGATGAGCGGCGGGTGGCCCATGGCCGGCGTGGCCAGGTCGAGTAACGCGTCGTGGTAGGCGCGCTCGCGCTGCACTCCGCCGAAGCCGAAGGCCTTTGCGGCGAGGCCTCGTCCGATGGCGTCCGCCTCGCCCGCACGCTCGCGGCAGAGGCTCTCGTGCTCGTGGATGTCGAAGCCGAGCGTGGCGCCCGGCGGGTAGAGCTCGAGCGCGGTGAGACGGAACGACGTGAAGTGCGGCAGCTCGTCGAGCTGGATCAGCGTGCCGCTCGGCTCGTGCACGAGCTGCACCGGCAGGAGAAGGTTCTCGCGGGCGGCATGAAGCACCGCCGGGTCACCGCCCAGGCGCGCAAAGATCGTGGCGAGCACGCTCAGCGCGGCCTTCACCGGCTCGACGATCGACGGATCCCGCCGCGCCTTTGCCACCCGCTCGAGACCCACATGCCCCTGCTCGCAAAACCAGTCGAATGAGCCCGGGGCGAGTTCGATCCCATCGGCCGCGGCAGCGTCCGCAAACCCCGCCGCCGGACCGCCCGGGGCCATCGGCGCTCAGCGAGCGCGGGCGAGCTGGCGCTCGATTACGTTGCCGATCAGCTTGACCACCGCGGCCTCGCCGCTGATCTTCACGTGGCCGCGCTCGTATGCGTCCACCCAGTCCTTGAGGCGGCCGTCCTTCGCCAGCTCGTTGAAGTGCGAGCGGGACACGGAGACGTCGATGCGAGCGTCCCCCGCCGGGTCCTTCGCGATCTTCGGCCCCGGCACCTCCACGCGCCAGATCGGGACGTCCCCGTGGGAGCGCAGCTCCAGCCGGATCACCAGCTTGAGCTGCTGCAGCGCCGGAACCTCCTTGCCGAACTGCTCGACAGCGCGGCCAATGAGATCTCTCGTATCGCCGGACGAAGGCACCGCGCCGATATTAGTGTCCCGAGCGATGCCACCTCTCGACGGACTCCGGGTGCTCGATCTCTCGCGCGTGCTGGCGGGCCCGTACTGCACGATGGTGCTCGCGGACCTCGGCGCCGACGTGATCAAGGTCGAGCGCCCGGGCACTGGCGACGAGACGCGCGGCTGGGGCCCGCCCTACGCCGGCGGCGAGGCCGCCTACTACCTGTCCGTGAACCGCGGCAAGCGCAGCTGCGCGATCGATCTGTCCACCGACGAGGGCCGGCAGCTCGCCTTCGAGCTGTGCGCGCGGGCCGACGTGGTGATCGAGAACTTCAAGGCCGGTACCGCCAGGCGGATGGGCCTCGACCGCGCGAGCGTGGCGGAGCGCAACCCGCGCGTGGTCTACTGCTCGATCACCGGCTTCGGCTCACGCCGCACGCCGGTGGGCCGGCCGGGCTACGACTTCGTCGCGCAGGCGGAGAGCGGAATCATGTCCATCACCGGCGAGCCGGACGGCGAGCCGATGAAGGTGGGCGTGGCAATGGTGGACGTGCTCACCGGCCTCCACGCCGCGGTGGCGATCCTCGCGGCGGTGCATCGCGGCGAGGGCGACGGGATCGAGGTGTCGCTGCTCGACAGCGGACTGGCCGGCCTGATCAACGTGGCGTCGAACGTGCTGGTGACTGGCGAGGAACCGCGCCGCCACGGCAACGCGCACCCGAACATCGTCCCGTACCAGTCGTTTCCCACGGCGGACGGCTGGATCGCGATTGCCGCGCCCAATGACGGCCTCTACGGCCGCCTTTGCGAGGTGCTCGCTGCGCCCGAGCTGGCGAGCGACGAGCGCTTCGTCACCAACGCGAAGCGCGTGGAGAACCGGGAGACGCTCATCCCGCTGATCGAGGAACGCCTGGCCGGGAAGCCGGCGGAGGAGTGGCTCGCCGAGCTCGAGCGGGTGGGCGTTCCGGCGGGCAAGATCCGCAGCGTGCCCGACGCGCTGCGTGCCGCGGCCGTCGCGGGCCTCGCCGCCACCACGAAGGTGCCGCATCCGACCGCGGGCGAGGTGGAGCTCGTGAACTCGCCCATCCAGATCGAATCCGGCCTGCGCCCCGCCGAGGCGCCGCCGCTGCTGGGGCAGCACACGGCGGAGGTGCTGAAGGAGATCGGGCTCGGCGATCCGGAGATCGACCGGCTCGCCGCCGCCGGAATCGTGGCCACGGCAAAATCACGCGGATGATCGTTGAGAGGTCCGGAATACGGCCTTCCGTGGCACCGGGCGCGCGCGTGGCGCCATCGGCGCAGGTGGTCGGCGACGTGCGGATCGAGGAGGGCTGCGTGATCGACCACGGCGCTGTGGTGGCGAGCTCGGGCGCGCCCGTGGCGATCGGCGCGGGTTCGGTGGTGATGGCAAACGCCGTGATCCGCTCCGTGGGCGGTGCTCACCGGCCCGCGCATCCGGTCGAGATCGGCGAGGAGGTGCTTGTGGGGCCGTTGGCGGCCCTCGCCGGCTGCACGATCGAGGACGCCGCCTATATCGCCACCGGGGTGATCGTCTTTCACGGTGTGGTGGTGGGTCGCGGCAGCCGCTTGGGGGCCGGCTCGATCGCGCATGTGGGCGCGCGCCTGCCAGCCGGCTCCCGCCTCGGGATGCGGCAGTACGCGGTGGCGCAGGAGGCAGGCGATGCGCTGATCACGGCCGACCTCGACGAGGCTCGCAGGTTGATCGCGCGCGCCGACTTCTTCGGCCAGGTGTTCGAGCGGAGCGATGACGACCTCGAGACGCTGCATCGCGCCACGGTGGCCACGCTCCGGGCCGAAGCCGAGGCGTGGTCGGACCTCGAGGGCTGACCCAGCTCAGATCAGGCAGTGCTTCGCGGTCGCGATGTCGCAGCCGTGCGCCGGCCCGGTCTTGCGAATCGTGATCGTGTAGTGCACCGACATCGATTCGGCGCAGCTCAAGATGCCGTAGTCGTTTGGCCCGGACGGCGGACCGACGCTGGGGCAGTCCTGGTGGAACGGCACCGGCTTGTGTGAGTTGTCCACCGTCGTGGCCACGTGCAGCGTGACGGTGTGCCCGCGCGCGAGCGGCCGGAGCTTTCGCTGCAGCTTGTTCCAGTTGAGCACCACGCTCGCGTCCAGCGCCTGCATCTGCTGGCGAGGCTTGTAGTTCGCGTCGTAGATCGGCAGGTCGTTCGCCGGGTCGATCGGCACGAGGCCGCTCGGATCTCCATCCCACTCCCCCTTGGGCACGTCGAGCTCCGCCGGATTGGCGTGGATGTTCGTCGGCGTCCCGCCGGGATAGCCGAGGTAGAAGATGTCGTCCGGATCGAGCTCCCTGTCGTCCCAGCTCACGAAGGGCGGCGGCTTGTTGAACAAGGTCGCGCTCGCCGAGGTGGACTGCATCGTCGGGCAGGCGTCCTGGTTGTTCGGGTCGTCCTTCAGGTAGGTCCCGCTGTACTGGAAGTTGCCACCCGTCACGCCGCCCTTGCCCCGCGGCGCGTACTTGAGCACGAAGCCGGTCTTGCGCAGGGGAACGATCACCGGCTTGAAGGTCGCCTTCCAGGAGACGGTGCCGTTCTCCTGCTCCGTGGTGTCCTGCGCGGGGCAGTCGAAGCCGGCCTGCGGCGGTTGCTGGATCTTGAGGGTCTGGGAGCCCGTGGTTTGCCCGACGATCGTCACCGCGGCACGGAGCGCCGGGAACTTCGCCGACGCCGATGCCGGCGCGAGCAGCGCCACACAGGCGCACGCGGCTGCGATGAATGGGCTCTTCTTCAGTTGCACGCGAGTCCAGGTGAACCTAACCCGGATCGCGCAGGCGCGCTAGATCTTGTTGCGCTTCAGCAATGTCCGCCCGATGACCATCTTCTGGATCTCGGACGTGCCCTCGCCGATCAGGAGCAGCGGAGCGTCGCGGTACAGGCGCTCGATCTCGTACTCCTTCGAGTAGCCGTAGCCGCCGTGGATCCGCAGCGCCTCCTCCACGACTTCCTTTGCCGCCTCCGAGGCGAACAGCTTGGCCATGCCGGCCTCGAGGTCCGAACGCTCGCCGGCGTCCTTCATCCGCGCCGCCTTGACCGTGAGGAGGCGCGCGGCCTCCACCTTCGTGCCCATCTCGGCGAGCTTGAACTGGATCGCCTGGTGCTGCGCGATCGGCTTGCCGAACGTGCGCCGCTCCTGCGAGTAACGAAGGGCAAGCTCAAGAGCGCGCTGGCCGAGGCCCACGCCGCGGGCGGCCACGTTCACACGGCCCACCTCGAGCGCGTCCATCATCTGCGGGAAGCCCTTGTTCACACCTGCCTCCTCGCCGCCCAGCACGTTCTCGGCCGGACAGCGGTAGTCCTCGAACACGAGCTCTGTCGACTCCACGCCCTTGTAGCCCATCTTCTTGATCTGCGGCGGAACGTTCAGGCCCTTGTAGTCGCCCGTGTTCTCCGCGGCGCCCGGCTCCTTCTCGCAGATGAAGCAGGTCATGCCCTTGTGCGGTGGGTCGGCTTCCGGGTCGGACTTGGCGAGCAGGAACACGAGGCCCGCGCGCAGCCCGTTCGTCACCCACATCTTGGTGCCGTTGATCACCCACTGGTCGCCGTCCTTCTTGGCGCGCGTGGTGATCGCGGCGACGTCGGAGCCGAGCCCGGGCTCAGACAGGGAGAAGGCCGCCCGGATCTCGCCGGTGGCCATCTTCGGCAGGTACTTCTCCTTCTGCTCGTCCGTGCCGAACTTCATCAGCAGGTAGGAGCCGATGAAGTGGGTGTTGACGATGCCGGAGACGGAGATCCAGCCGCGCGACAGCTCCTCCACGATCATCGCGTAGGTGGTGAGGTCGAGCCCCATCCCGCCGTACTCCTCCGGGATGGTCACGCCGAACAGCCCGAGCTCCTTCATCTGCTCCACGACCGCCTCCGGGAACTTGTCCTCGTGGTCGTGCTCCTCGGCGATCGGGATCACCTGCTCGTCCACGAACTGGCGGACCATCTCGGTGATCGCACGCTGCTCGTCGGTCTTCTCGCTGTACGGCGTGGCAACTGCCAAATCGGACTCCCTGACGTGGTTGACTCGCGAGTCAGTTTACCCGCCGGCAGCGGCTCAGCGCCCCAGGTAGACGCGCGCCACACCCACGGCGAGAGCCTTCGTCTTCGCCCGCGAGGCACCCGGCCAGGTGACCGTGACCGTGATCAGCCGCCTGTTGTCCGCGGTCAGAAGCTGACGCTCTCTGGGGAACCAGTCGGCATCCAGCCCGAGCCGCGCCACGCGCTGCGGCGGCGGTTCCTCGCGAACCGAGCTGAACTGCTGCGCGTACTCCACCACCGTCCGCTCGAGCCGCTGAAACGGCTGCGGCGAGCTGTCCACGTTGGCGATCACAGCCGTGCGCCCGGCGCGGAAGGTGCACTGCGGCTGGGCGTTGTTGCCGGTGGACTCCTTCTGAGTGACCGGCGAGCCCGTCGCGCGCCCGACGACATCACGGGCAGCGGGAAGACACACGCTCTGGCGGTGGATCGCATGCGTGGCGGTGTGCGCGCCACCGCCTCCGCCGCAGCCGGCGATCGCCGCAGCGGCGCACCCGCAGATGAGTCCGATCCTTGTCCGCATCGATCCGGCCGGCTATCCCTGCTTCACCAGCGGAGCCTCCATCGCGCTCGACTCGTTCACGAGGTCGCGCGTGTAGTCCAAGATCGAGGACCCCGGAATCCGAAGGTTTGCAGCCGGGCTACAAGCCGAGGGGGTGGCGGGCGCGGTAACCGCGCGTTGGGCGCGGTCCGCCCCAGCGCGGGCCGCTGCCGGGAGCCGCGCCGTGCGCCTTGGCCACCCGGTCGCGCCAGCCGGTGTCGAAGCGCAGCCCGGCGATCATCACGAAAGCGTGGCCCGGGTTCGTGTAGACGGTGATCCACTGGCCCTTGCCCGCCACGCCCCAGTGCATGAAGTCGCTCGAGTCGAGCGGCGTGTCGACCAGGCCGGCGCCGTGGAGCGCGTAGCTCACTGAGCCCGAGCAGTCGTAGCCCCTGGAGATGAACGAGCGATGGCCGCCGCCGTAGATGTACGGCTTGGTGACGATCTGGTTTGCAGCGTTGATCGCGTCGACCACCTGCTGCGGAGCGCCGATCGGCGGGATGGCTATGCCGTTGACGATCTTCGCCTTGGGAGTGGGCTGGAACTGCGGATCCTGAGGCGATACACCGCCGGAGGTATTTGGTGCAGGCTGCGGCGTCGTTGAGGTTTGCCCCAATGCCACGGCGGGCACCAACGCGCAGCAGGCCAAGACCATTACTGCGAGCAAAAGCGGTTTGTCAGCGCGCTTCGGCAAGTTCTCTTTCGTACGCCTGCCGGGTTAGCTGACGGGCTCGCGCTGAAAGAGCTTGCGCGCCTCGCCTCCCCCCTGGAGGTGAGGTTCGCCCCAAAACTTGGTTCCCCGGTCCCGCTCACGCGGGTTCGGCGTGGCGGGCACTCTACAACATCGTCATGCGGAATGCGTTCGTCAGTTCTGGGCGCGTTCCTGCCGCTTACGATTCCGCGCTGATGAACTTCGCACTGGACGTCGTGGAGAAGGCTCCGCACGATCGCGTGGCGCTGATCGCGCTGGCGAGAGACGGCTCCCGTAGCGAAATCTCCTTCGGCGAAGTGGCCGATCGGTCCGCCCGGCTGGCCGGCACGCTGGCGGCGCGTGGCGTGGCCCGCGGCGACGTGGTGATGACGCTCGTGGGCAACCGGCCGGAGTGGGTGTACGCGATCGTCGCGTGCTTCCGCATGGGCGCCGTTGCTCTGCCCTGCACGGAACAGTTGCGGCCGAAGGACCTGCGCGAGCGGATGGAGCGGGTGGATCCGCGTGTGGTGGTGGTGGACGAGCGCGACCTCGAGGCGGTGGAGGCCACCGGCTTCGACGGCGAGCTGCTCGTGATTCCGGACGACCGGCTGTTCGCCAGCGACCCGTTTCCAGCCGTGGACCTCTCCCCCACCGATCCCGCGCTGATCACGTTCACCTCCGGCACCGCCGGCGAGCCGAAGCCGATTCGCCACGGCCAGCGTTACATACCGGGCCAGCGCGTGCAGGCGGAGCACTGGTTCGGCGCTCGCGAGGGCGACCTCTGCTGGTGCACCGCGGCGAGCGGGTGGTCGAAGTCCGCGCGCAACGTGTTCATCGCGCCGTGGGTGCGCGGCGCCACGGCGCTGTTGCAGGATGCCCGCTTCGATCCGGAGGAGCGCCTGGCCACCGTGGAGCGCGAGGGCGTGAACGTGCTCTGCATGGCGCCGACCGAGTACCGCACGATCGCCAAGCGCACGGAGCTGCGCGAGCTGCCCACCCTGAGGCACGCCGTGGCCGCCGGCGAGCCGCTCAACCCGGAGATCGTCCGGCTCTGGGCGGAGACGGTGAAGGTCGAGATCCACGACGGCTACGGCCAGACAGAGACCGGCGCTCTCACGGGCATGCCGATCGGGCCGCCGGTGCGCCCGGGGTCGATGGGCAGGCCGCTGCCGGGCTTCCGCCTCTGGATCGAGGACGGCGAGCTGTGCGCCGACCCGAAGACGGTCCCCACCTTCTTCATCGACGGGCCGGACGACGTGTGGCGCACCGGCGACCGCGTGCGCGAGGACGAGGACGGCTACCTGTGGTTCGAGGGCCGCTCGGACGACGTGATCATCTCCGCGGGCTACCGGATCGGCCCGTTCGAGGTGGAGTCCGCGCTCGTCTCTCATCCCGCCGTGGCGGAGGCGGCGGCGGTGGCGGCCCCGGACGAGGAGCGCGGCGCGGTGGTCCGCGCCATCGTCGTGCTTCGCGAGGGCCACGAAGGCACGGACGAGCTGGCGCGCGAGCTCCAGGACCACGTGAAGGGCGAGACTGCGCCCTACAAGTACCCCCGCATCGTCGAGTTCGCGAACGAGCTTCCGAAGACCGCGAGCGGCAAGATCAGGCGGGCGGTGCTGCGCGGGGAGGGCTAGGCCGCTCGGTCTTCTGGCTCGCGAGCAGCCGGGCGATCGCCTCCGCCACCGCGCTGAGGTCCGCCGCCACCACACGCTCGCGGCTGCGCACGTCCTCCACGATCACGCGGGGCTCGGTCTCGCTCACTCGCACAACGAAGGTCCGGATGCCCATGCGGCGGAACCTAAGCGCGGCCGCTCACGCGGCGCTCACACGGCTTCGCCGGCCAGGATCAGGCGCTGCAGAGCGGAAGTCTCCTCGGCGGGCTCCACGCCCAGGCCATCCACGAGCGCGCGGCGGCAGGCGAGGAACTGCCGTAGCGCGTGCCCGCGGCGGCCGGAGCGGGCGTAGAAGAGCATGAGGCGGCGGTGGGCGGCCTCGTCGAGCGGGTCCACCTCCACTGCGCGGCGGCTCGCGTCGATGGCGCGCCCGTACTCGCCGGAGGCGGCGTGGCCGTCGGCCAGGGCACCGAGCACCTGTCCGTAGAGGTCGAGCAGGCGCTCGCGCCATGCGATCGCCCAGTCCTCGTAGCGGTCCTCCGGTAGGGGCTCGCCTCCCCAGCGCGCACTCGCCACCTCGAGCAGCGGGATCCGATCGGAGCCGCTCGCGGCGAGCGCCGCGGTGGCGGCGTGCTCGAAGTCGTCGGCATCCACCGAGTCGCCCGGCCGCAGCCGCAGCCGGTACGAGCGCTCGGCGGCCTCGATCGCCGTTCGCTCTACGCCCGGCGGGTCGAGCACGGCGCGCGCGCTCGACACGGCCACCTGCAGTCCGCGGCGCGCAGCGTCGGCCGGCTTGTCCGGCCAGAACGCCTCGAACAGCACGTCCTCCGGCACTGGAGCGTCGCGGCGCACGAGCAGCAGGCGCACGAGGCGCTGAGCCACGCGGCGCTCCCACGCGTCGTCGTCGACCGTGAACGCCCCGCGCCGCAGGCCGAAGCCGCCGAGCAGCGTGAACACCAGGCGCGGCGGTCGGCTGGCCAGGCGGCGTCCCGAGGTCCGCGCGACCGAGGCCACGGCCTCGTCCTCGTCGTGCTCGAGCTCGCCGACCAGCCGCGGCGCCTCCGGATGGCCGGATGCCACCGCGGACACGAGCGCCGCGCGGCGCACGTCCGCCACCGGATGGCGGGTGAACGCGAGCAGCGCCGCGCCGCCGGGCATCGCGCCTTCGATGGAAGCGATCACCTCGTCGGGCGGCAGCATGCCCTGCTCGAGCGCCGTCCACAGAAGCGGCTCGAGCCAGCGCCACTCGCGCCGGACGAGGTGCTGGGTCTCAGGGCCGGCCTCGTGCCACGCCGTGGCGAGATCGTCGAGCGCGCCCGGGTCATCGCCCTCGTTGCGACGCAGCCAGGCGCGCTGGGCATAGAGACGCGGTGCGCGGCATTCGGCGGGGCACGCCCGCAGACCATCGTCCAGGAGCTCGCGCGCCCACGTCGGCTGACCTGCGTCCACCAGCACGGGCACGAGCATCGGGATGAGACGCGCCCTGCCCAGCCACGTGCGAAGCGCGCCGTGCTCGATGGCGGCGGCCGCCGCCGCGGAAGCCGCCTCGTGGTCGCCGCGCCCGCCGGCGAGCGCCGCACGCGCCACGTAGTTCTCCGCCCTCCAGTTACGCACTAACGGGCGCACGCGGCTGAGCTCCAACTCCGCCTCCGCGATGCGGCCGTGCCTGGCGTGCATCCCCGCCTTGAAGGTGTGCGCGAGACCGCTCACGTAGCTGCCCATCCACGACCGCTCCGTGAGCCGCTGCATCCGCTCGGCCATCTCCACGGCGGCCTCGTCCTCGCCGCGCTCGTCGTGGATCAGCGCGCCGTAGCCGAGGAAGAGGGAAAGCCGATTGGACGGGTCGAAGCGCTCGAGCGCGCCCACCGCCTCCCGCACTCCCCTCAGCGCGCCGTCGAGCTTCGATTGAGGGAAGTCGAGGAACACGCCCTGGAAGCCCGCCGCCAGGGTTACCAGCGGCGCGCCGAGCGGATGCGCCATCGCACGCTCGAACAGCCTGGTGGCCTCGTGGAAACGCGAGGCGCGCGCGTGATTGCACGCAACCGACACGGCGGTCATCGGGGCGCCGAACGCGTTCGCCTCCTCGAAGCCTTCGGCCAGCCCCGCGGACCTGTCGTAGTCCTCGATCTGGGCGAGCACGTCGGAGAGCAGCACGCGCATCCGCCACTCGCGCTCGGTGTCGCCGCGCTCGGCGTAGCCGGCGATCGCATCCGTGAGCGGGCCCACCGACCGTTCGAGCTCGCCCTCCCCGGCGGCGAGCCGCCCTTCGATGTTGCGCAGGTCGGGCGCCCCGCGCATCTCGTGTGGGAGCGCCTCGAGCCAGGCGGCCACGGTGGCGGGGGAGCTGCGGAAGATCACCCGCCCCTCACGCACCACTGCCTCCGCAGCCCGCTCGGAGTTGCCCGCGGCCAGCCAGTGCTCCACCGCCTCGGGGCCGCGGCCCGACTGCTCGAGCACCTGGGCCAGCGATGCGTGCAGTTCGCGCATGCGCTCTGGCGAACACTCATCGGCCAGCCGCTCGCGCAGCAGGTCGCGCACCAGCGGGTGGTACGCCAGCCGGGCGCCGGAGTCCATGTTGCGGAGCGGCACGCCGTGGCGGCCGGCGTCGTCGAGCAGCGTGGCGGGAAGGCCGAGGGCGAACAATGTGCCGGAGTCGAGGTCCGGCGCCAGGCTCGACTCGAGCAGCGCCGTGCGCAGCTCGGCTCCCAGCGGCCCGAGCAGCTCCTCCTCGATGAACGCCGCGAGTGCGGTGGAGCCGCGTGGCTCGGGCGCCGGCGCTCCGCCGGAAGCCGCGGAGAGCGCGACGCCGAGCGGCCATCCCTCGGTGGCCGACCAGAGGGCGTCCAGCTCGCCGCCGCTCGGCTCGAGACCCGTGGCGGCCCGGTACAGCTCCGCGCACTCGTCCGGGCTGAAGGCGAGGTCGGCCGCGCCGAGCTGCGCGAGGCGCCCGCTTGCGCGCAGCTTCGACAGTCGCAGTGGCAGCAGCACGCGCGAGGCCACCGCCACGCGCAGGGCGGGTGCCGCGCTGGCCAGCAGGTCGCGGACGATGGCGGCGGCGTCAGGAGCGTCGGCGAGTTGCTCGCCGTCGTCGATCACGATCGTGAGCGGGTCCACGAGCAGGCGCTCGAGCTCCCGTGCCAGCTCGCGGGAGGCCAGCGCGGAGTCGACCTGCAGGGGCGCGTGCGCGAGCCGCTCCCCGAGCACGTCGGCGGCACCGGGCACCGCGCTCGCGAGCGCCCGCACGAGATCCGCGAGCAGCCGGCCGGGGTCGCGGTCGAGCTCCGAGCAACGCACCCACGCCTGCGCGCCACCGCGCAGATCGAGGGCGTCCTCGAGCGCCATCGTCTTTCCGAACCCGGCGCCGGCCACGAGCAGCACGTGACCCTCATCCAGGGCTCGGGCCAGGCGTGCCGCCACGGCGGGGCGAGGGATGCGGTCCATAGGGCTCTCGGCCCCATTATCTGTACGAACGCGTGCCCCGGGTAGCCTCTTTTTCGGAATGGCGAACCGCCTAGCGCAAGAGACTTCTCCCTACCTCCTCCAGCACCAGGACAATCCGGTGGACTGGTACCCGTGGGGCGAGGAGGCGCTCGCCCGGGCGCGCGCGGAGGACAAGCCGATCCTCGTGTCCATCGGGTACTCGGCCTGCCACTGGTGCCACGTGATGGAGCACGAGTCCTTCGAGGACGAGCAGACGGCGGCCGAGATGAACGAGCGCTTCGTGTGCATCAAGGTGGACCGCGAGGAGCGGCCCGACGTGGACGCGATCTACATGGAGGCCTGCCAGGCGATGACCGGGCAGGGCGGCTGGCCGCTCAACGTGTTTCTCACGCCTGACCAGGTGCCGTTCTACGCGGGCACCTACTTCCCGCCGGAGCCGCGCCACGGGATGCCGGCTTGGCGCCAGGTGCTGATGGCCATCGACGAGGCGTGGCGCACGCGCCGCGCTGAGATCGAGGAAGCGTCCGAACGGATCGTGCAGCGGCTGAGCGGAGGGGCGCTGCTCAAGCCGTCCGAGGAGGAGCTCGACCCGGGGCTGCTCGACCGCGCGCTTGACACGCTTCGCGGCTCGTTCGATCCGGCGAACGGCGGCTTCGGCGGCGCGCCGAAGTTCCCGCCCGCCTCCGCGATCGAGTTCCTGCTTCGCCGTGGCGAGACCGACATGAGCTCCAAGACGCTGTTCGCCATGGCGGGCGGTGGGATGTACGACCAGATCGGCGGCGGGTTCGCCCGCTACTCCGTGGACGCGCACTGGATCGTCCCCCACTTCGAGAAGATGCTCTACGACAACGCACTGCTCGCACGCGCGTACCTGCACGGCTGGCAGGTCACCGGCGAGCCGCTGTTCGAGCGCGTGTGCCGCGAGACGCTCGACTGGGCGCTGCGCGAGATGCAGGCGCCGGAGGGCGGCTTCTATTCCGCGCTGGACGCGGACTCGGAGGGCGTGGAGGGCAAGTTCTACGTCTGGACGCTCGACGAGGTGCGCGACGCGCTCGGGTCAGACGCCGACGCCGCGATCGCGGCACTCGGGATGAGCGAGCGCGGCAACTTCGAGGGCAAGAACATCCCGGTGCGTGCCGGGGAGCTGGCGCCCGAGCTGCGCCGGCGGCTCTATGACGTGCGCGCGGAGCGGGTGTGGCCCGGCCTGGACGACAAGCGGCTCACGGCGTGGAACGCGCTGATGATCTCCGCGCTTGCGGAGGCGGGCGCGGTGCTCGCGGAGCCGCGCTACGTGGACGCCGCGCGCGGATGCGCTGCGTTCATCCTCGACACCATGCGCGACCCCCGCGGCCATCTGCTGCGCACGTTCAAGGACGGCCGCGCCCATCTCAACGCGTACCTCGAGGATCACGCGTACCTGCTCGAGGCGCTGCTCACGCTGTACGAGTCCACGTTCGAGCCGCGCTGGTTCGCGGCCGCGCGCGAGCTGGCGGACCAGACGATCGAGCGCTTCGCCGACGAGGAGCGTGGCGGCTTCTTCGAGACCTCATCCGACCACGAGCAGCTCGTGGCGCGCCGCCAGGACCTCGAGGACAACCCGATCCCGGCGGGGAACTCGAGCGCGGCCTACGGCCTGCTGCGCCTCGGCGCGCTCACGGGCGAACACGAATACGAGCGCCGTGCCGAGGGCGTGCTTCAGCTCCTGCACGAGCTCGCGCCGCGCCATCCGCAGGCGTTCGCGCACCTGCTCCAGGCGCTTGACTTCCGCCTCGCGCAGACCCAGGAGGTGGCGCTGGCGGGCGGCGACACCACCGAGCTCGAGCGCGTGGTGCGCTCGAAGTTCCGGCCCCACATCGTCCTGGCCGGAGGCGAGCCCGACGGCGTTCCGCTGATGGAGGGGCGCACCTCGGTCGAGGGCCGCGCGGCCGCTTACGTGTGCCAGCAGTTCGCCTGCCGGCGGCCGGTCACCGAGCCGGACGAGCTCGAGGCTCTCCTCAGCTAGGCGGGCGGCTCTTCGCCCGGCCTCGCGCGCCCGGCGCGAAAGCCGTCCGCGTCGCCGCGCGATTTTCGTCAAAGCATGGAGAGTTGATGCTTGGCGCGTTGCGTTTCCCTTTCTTGGACTCGACAGATTCCCCCAACCGTGGAAAGATTCGCCCCGTTTTGGCGCGGGATAGCGCGCCTTTGGGCTCATCACGGGAGGGAATTCCATGCTTCATGGTCGTGTTCGCCGGATTCTGGTCCTCGGCGGAGCGGGTCTTGTGGCGCTCGCCATCGCGCTTGCTCTGGTCCTGACTCACTCGGGCGGGGGACGTCACGAATTCGAGCACGGCGTGAAGAAGGCGGCCGAGAAGGTCGCCGGCGAGAAGGGCGGCGAGGCGGGCCGCGAGGAGCGTGACAAGAGCCCGTCGATGGAGGCGGTGGCGGAGCGAGCCTATCCGCGCTCCTACGTCGACGATTCGCGCGTGCTCGGTGAGCGCAAGGCGTTCAGCAAGCTGCCGCACGTGGCTCCGCGGGCAGCGTTCAAGACTCAGCGCGCGTACGCGATCTCGAAGGCTGTCACGCCGCAGAGCTGGACGGCCCTCGGTCCCGTGACGCCGAACGTGGCCGGACAGGACTCACAGTTCCTCGATCCGAACACCCTCCAGGGTCCCGCCACGCAGGAGTCCGGCCGTGTGACGGCACTCGCGATCGATCCTGCCTGCGCGCCCGGCGACTGCAAGATGTGGGTGGCCGCGGCGGGCGGTGGCATCTGGCGGACGAACGACGCGCTCGCCACGCACGTCACGTGGATCGCCCCGCCGGCTGACCTCCCAACCAACGCCTTCGGCTCGCTGTATTACGAGCCCACGAGCCACACGCTGTACGCCGGCTCGGGCGAGCCCAACGGCTCGGGTGACTCGGAGGCCGGCCTCGGCCTCTTCAAGTCCACGGACTTCGGCGCCTCGTGGTCGGTCGTGCCGGGCTCGGCCGCCGTGGCCACCAACCGGTCGATCGGCGCGATCGCGGTCGACACGACGTCGAACCCGGACACGATCTACATCGGCACCGACGTCGCGCGCCACGGCTCGTCTTCGGTGAACGGCGGTCGCATGACGCCCCCGAACGCGCCGGACCTCGGCGTCTACAAGTCCACGGGCGGCGGCACCACCTTCGTCCACGAGACCGACCTCACGGACAAGACGCCCGCCAACCCCAACCCGCCGGACAGCGGCGCCGACTGGTTCCAGGGCGGTGTGAACAAGCTGGAGCTCGACCCGAACGACCACAACATGCTGTACGCAGCCGTGCAGGGCTACGGCATCTGGCGTGCGGATCAGTCGGGCGGCGACAACCCTGCGTGGGAGCAGGTCTTCCACACGATGAACCAGAACGACTTCAGCCAGGCCGATCCCTCGCTTCAGGGGGACACGTTCGGTGACCGCACCGAGTTCGATCTCGTCGACCTGGGCAGCACCACACGCGCCTACGTGGGCGACGCGTCCGACGACTGGGCGATCGACGGCGACGACAGCACGCCGGCCCCGCAGGCCTGGCGCAACGACGACGTCGGTTCGATCACCGGCGACACCGGCGGCGGCCTCGACAACGCGGGCGCCAGCTGGATCCAGCTGTCGAGCGACACAAACGGCGAGAAGGGCTTCGCCGCGAACTACTTCTGCCAGAACGGGCAGTGCGGCTACGACGAGTTCGTGGCGCACCCGCCCGGAGCGAGCGCCGACACCGTGTGGCTCGGCGGCTCGATGAACTACGACGAGCTGCCGGCGTACGACACCGGCGGCCAGGCGATCTGCGCGGATGGCCCGACGTGCCAGCCGCCGCGCTCGAACGGCCGGGCGGTGATTCGCTCGACCAATGGCGGAGCCGGCACGTCAAGCACGGCCCACACGACGGTGAGCTGGCAGGACATGACCGCGGTGCTCAGCGATCCCACCCAGGCGTGGGGCGTTCAGGCGGGGATCCACCCCGACCTGCACGCCATCGCCTTCGCGGATAGCGGGAACACCGCCTTCATCGGCTCGGACGGCGGGGTGGTGCGCATCGACGTCTCCACCACGCGCAACCAGTCCGCGTCGTGCAGCGCACGCACGTGGAACTACGACCCCAACGACGGCAGCACGCCGCCGGTGCCGCTGCACGCGGACGACCTGGCGGACTGCCAGGAGCTCCTGAGCGGAGTGCCGAACTCGATCACCCCGCTGAACGACGGGCTCAACGACCTCCAGTTCCAGTCGCTCTCGATCAACCCGGGCGACCCGATGAACGGCCTCCTCGGCGGCACGCAGGACAACGGCACCTGGTCGTACACCGGGTCGCCGGCGTGGCTCGAGACGGTGGGTGGCGACGGCGGCCAGTCCGGCTTCAACAAGGCCAACCCGACCATCCGCTACCACAACTACTTCAGCGCCACTCCGGAGGTGAACTACCACGGGGACGATCCGTCCAAGTGGCTCGATACCTACGACGTCCTTCAGCTCTCGGGCGAGAACCAGTCGTTCTACACGCCGTTCATCGCGGACCCGAACGTGGCGGGCCGCGTGTTCACGGGCCTCCAGCACATCTGGCGCTCGGACGACAACGGCGGCACCGAGGCGTCACTCGGCAGCGACTGCAACGCGCTGACGCTAAACCCGGACCGCGAGCCGTGCGGTGACTGGCAGCCGCTGGGCGCGGACCTGACCGGGCCGGCGTTCAGGCACTCGCGCGAGGGCGGCTACGTGGTGGCCGACGAGCGGGCGCCGGGCGACAACTCCACGATGTGGGCTGCCACGAAGCCGGGCCGCGTGTTCGTGTCGAAGAACGTCGACGACGACCCGGGCTCGGTGGCGTTCCGGCGCATCGACGTGAGCGCGTCCCCGAACCGCTTCGTGAGCGGCATCGCGATCGATCCGGACAACCCCGACCACGCCTGGATCTCGTACTCCGGCTACAGCGCGTACACGCCGGCCACGCCCGGGCACGTGTTCGAGGTCATCTACAACCCGACGACCCACCAGGCCACGTGGACGAACCTGTCCTTCAACCTCCCCGATCAGCCGATCACCGGCATCGTGGAGAACGAGGCCACCGGTGATCTGTACGCGGCCACCGACTTCGGCGTGCTGCGCCTGCCGCACGGCGGAACCGCGTGGACCGACGCCGCGAGCGGAATGCCGCACGTGGCGGTGTACGGGCTCGCCCTGTCGCAGTCCGGCCACGTGCTGTACGCGGCCACTCACGGCCGCGGTGCGTACCGGCTCGAGCTGCCGGCGCGGCCCACCGGCTCGCTGAGCGGGCCGGACCAGCTCACGGTCGGACAGCCGGCGAGCTACACCGCCACCGGCACATCGTGGGACGGCAGCGCGGTGACGTTCAGCTGGACGCTGCCGGGCTCGCCGTCCACCGCGAGCGGACCGAGCGCCACGTTCGTGCCCACCACGCCCGGCCCGGCCACGGTGAGCGTCACGCTCACGGACGGCGGCGGGGTGACCAACACGCTCACGAAGAACGTGACGGTCGCGCCCGCGGCGGTGAAGGACCACAAGAAGCCGCACCTGCGGCTGAAGCACGTGAGCCGGGTCCGCGAGCCGCATAAGGCGGTGATCCGCGGCGTCGCCACCGACGAGAGCGGCATCGCGCTCGTCACGGTCAAGTTCGGCGACGGCCACAGCGCGCGTGTGAAGCCGGGCGCGAAGGGCGCGTGGGTGGTGCGGCACCGCTACAAGCTGGACCGCAAGCACCGCCACGGCCGGACGTTCCGGATCACGGTGGTGGCGGTGGACAAGGCCGGCAACCACATCACCAAGCACGTCACTGTGCGTGTGATGCCGAAGAAGTAGCGGGAGTGAGAAGTCGGCTGCTCGCTCCTCCTAACCGGTGGGAGCGAGCAGCTTCTTCTTCCCCTCGAACGCGAAGAGGAGCAGGTCGACCATGCGGAAGGTCGAGTTGTTCGGCCCGAGGCTCGGCTTGAACGCCGTGTCGCGGACGATCGAGAACTCGCTTCCCTCCATCGCCCGCTGGAAGGTCTCGGCCACAATGCGCGCGCCTACGCCCTTCAGCCGGCCGCCGTTCAACTCAGCCTCACGGAGGATGTAGAACCACAGCGGCGTGTCCTTCAGGAGCGCGTCGCGCTGCTGCCCGGTGAGGGAGTCGAGCTTCGCTCCGTTCTTGCCGTCGCGGAGCTGCGCCTTGGTGAGCTTGGTCACGTTCACGCCCTTGCTCTTCACGAAGGTGGCCATCTGCTGGCCGGTGGCGAGCCTGACCATCTTCGCCCGCGTGAGGTTGCGGAAGGCGAGGTTGGCCCGAGGATCGTTCGGTCCCACCGACGGGTCGCCGAACGAGCCGGACGGCAGGTGCTTCAGCGGGTTCGCGATCAGCGTGTCGATCCGCATGGCTCGGTTGAACTTGTTGGCCGGCACCGTGAGGTCGGCGCGCCCTGCCTCGCTGAAGTCGTAGAGCCGCCGGAAGTCAGCGATCCAGATGTCTGGCAACCGTGGGCCAAGGCCGAGGTCGCCACTCAGCCCGGTGAACGTGAACAGGAGGTCGAGCGTGCCGCCACCGAAGTCGAAGTTCTTGTTCCAGTTGTACGCGGGCCGCACCATCGAGTGGCCGAGCCGGTACGACGCCACCGAGAACTCGATCGGCATCGTGGGCACGTCCGTGGGCACGGCGCCCACCTCGAAGATCTTGCGTCCATTGTTGAAGACGTCGTTCACCACCCCCTGCGCGCAGATGCGGGGCAGGAAGTCGGTCTTGATCATCCACTGGTAGTGCTTGGTCACGAGCTCCTTCGCCTGCGCGAACTTCACGGCCGGCGGGAGCGCGGACGGAAGCGTGTCCACCACGCGGTTGTGGAAGCGGATCATCGCGCAGTGGATCTGCGCCACGGCCAGGTTCTCGTCGTTGCGCTTGTCCGGGATGATCGCCCGGCGCTTGGCCGCCGCGCTCGTGCCCGCGCCACGCGGGAGGTCGAAGCCGTTGACGCTCACGGCGATGCTCCCCGGCTCGGCCTTGCCAGTCTTGAGGTGCACTCCGTCGGCCTCGTAGAACTTGGCGGATACGGGGTCGGTGGGTCCCGCGCCGTACAGCGAGTCGAGGTCGAGGGCCGGCGAGCGGCCCTGCAGCAGCTGCGTGGCAGAGATGTTCGCCCCGAACATCACCGTGGTCTTGTCGAACGTCAGGTCGTGGTCGATGAACTGCCCGAGGTAGGTGAAGCCGGCTGGAATCGACCCATGGCCTCCGCCGCCCACCGCCATGGCGCCGGCGAGCTTCTTCCGAAGTGGATCGCCGAGCTGATGGCCGGTGCCCTTCGGCCCCATCCGGGAGAAGCGGAAGGGCGGAACGGTCCCCGCCAGGGCCGCGACCGCGAGCGCCCTGGGCACCTGGCCGTTTCGCCCGCCGACGCTCTCTGCAAGGAGTCCCTCTCCGAGCACGAAGTAGCTCTCGGAGCCGTGCGTGGTTTCCATAGGTCCTCCTATCGATCGAGTCCGCTGCCTAGCCTCTCACCGCCCGCAGGGGCCGCTGCGAGCGCGGCGAACTTGCCCAGCAGGGGCGCTCGAAAGCTCTGCAAAAGAGCGGCTCTAGCCGCCGCCGGGGGTTACCAGGCCGGACTCGTAGGCCAGGATCACAGCCTGCACGCGGTCCCTCAGGCCGAGCTTTGCCAGCACGTGCGCCACGTGCGTCTTCACGGTTCCGCCGGACACGACCAGGCGCTCGGCTATCTCGCCGTTCGACAGGCCCTGCGCCAGCAGCTCCAGCACCTCGCGCTCGCGCGCCGTGAGCTCGTCGAGGACGGGAGCCGGTGGCTTGGGCGCCGGTGAGCGGCGGGTGAACTCCTCGATCACGGCACGCGTGACCGCCGGTGCGATCAGGGCATCGCCGCGGGCGATCACCTCGATCGCCGCGAGCAGCTCCTCCGGCGGCGCGTCCTTCAGCATGAAGCCGCTCGCACCCGCGCGCAGGGCGTCGTACACGTAGTCGTCGAGTCCGAAGGTGGTGAGGATGAGCACGCGCGTGCCGTCGCCGTCGCTCGTGAGCCGGCGCGTGGCCTCGATGCCATCGACGCGGGGCATCCGGATGTCCATCAGCACGAGGTTGGGGAGCAGCCGCCGCGCCTGCTCCACCGCCTCCTCGCCATCGGCCGCCTCCCCCACCACCTCGATGTCCGGCGCGGACTCGAGCAGCTTGCGGAAGCCGGCCCGGACGAGCGACTGGTCGTCCGCGATCAGGATGCGCGTGCTCACGACTCAAACCTAACCGCGCGCCGCGGCATTTTCATCTGCCGCGTGGCCGATATCCGGCCGCCGAAGATCGCCCTTCCGGCAGAGGGCAAAATCCCCTGGTTTCCAGACGAAATGGACGCCGCTCGCGCTTAGTTTCACCCGTGTCAACCCCCAAGGAGGACTCGCATGAACGAAGACCGCCTGTCTCGAATCGGCCCGCTCTGCGGCGTGCTGTTCACGCTCCTCAGCTTTGGCGGCTTTGCGATCGGCAGCGGCCCGACGCTCACGCTCTCGGACTCGGCTGCGAAGATTGTGAAGGGCTATGCCGACCCCATCGGAACCGGCGCGTGGGTGGGCAGCTACATGACGTTCCTGTCGATGGCGGCGTTCGTGGTCTTCGCCACCTGGCTCTACCGCTCGCGCAACGGTGAATTCCGAGGGGCCGGCATGGCCGCCGTGGCCGCGTACGTCGGCGTGATCCTGGTGAACGTGGCCACAACGTGCGTGCTCGACTACCGCGCCGGGCACGGCATGGACGCTCAGCAGACGCTCACGCTGTTCTACCTCCAGGAGTTCCTCTACATCGCGAGCTGGGGCCTTGCGGCCGCGGTGCTCGCCACCGCGCCTGTGAGCGGCTGGCTCAGGCGAACCGCCCTCGTGCTCGCCGCGCTGATTCTCGTGGTGATGGCGGTGCCAAAGGCAGGCGTGGCCCAGTTCCCGCCGTCGCTGTTCTACATCTGGGTGCTGGTGGCCGGAATTGCCTCAGCCCGAGGTGCGTACCGAGAAGACCGGCGGCAGGTGGCTCGCCGCGGTGAACCAGGTCGCGCCAGCGTCGCCTGAGCCGAACACCTCCCCGGAGGTGGCGCCGAAGTAGAGCTCGAGCTGGTCGCCGCCGCCGGCACGGCCGAAGGCCTGGCGCAGCACGGTGAGGTAAGCGTGCTCGCTCGGCAGGCCGTCGCCGCGCGGCGTCCAGCTCGCGCCGGCGTCCCGCGTCTCGTACACGCGCACGCGGCCCTCCGGGGTCACGCGATCCATGTCGGCCACGAGCGGGATCACGTACGCGCTGTCCGGATCGTCCGGGTCCACCACGAGCGGGAAGCCGAAGTCCGACGGCAGCCCGTCGGCGATGCTCGTCCAGTTCTCGCCCGCGTCGTCGGAGCGGAACACGCCACCGTGGAACTGCATGAACAGGCGCTCCGGCCGCTTGGGCGCACGGTGCACGTTGTGAATGCAGAGCTGGATCGTGTCCTCGGGAGCGTCGTCCGGGAGGTAGCGCGGCCGGATGCCGCGGTTGCCGTGGCGCCAGGTCTTGCCGCCGTCGTCGGTGAGCCAGATGCCCACCGCCGAGAGGCCCAGCGTGAGCTTGTCCGGGTCGCCTGGCCAGGGAACGATCGAGTGCAGGCAGAGGCCACCGCCACCTGGCGTCCAGTCGGGGCGCGTGGGGTGCTCCCACAGGGAACGGTTGAGCTCCCAATTCAGACCGCCGTCGCGACTCTCGAACAGCACACCAGGATCGCCGCCCGCGTACACGGTCTGGTCGTCCTCGCCCGCCACGATCGTCCAGATGCGCTCGAGCGCCTCGTCGCCGCCCTCCGGTAGCGCGACGCCCTGCGCCTGCTCCCACTCCCCGTTCGGGTCCGCGTCCGTGTAGAAGATCTTCGGCCCGTAGAAGGCGTTCGTCACCGATGCCAGCAGGCGGCCGCTGCGGGGGTCGCGCATCGCGTATTCCACCGGCAGCCCGGCGAACGCGCGCGCCTTCACCTCGAACTCCGACCCGGGCTCGCCCTCGAGCACGAACAGGCCCTTCTTGGTACCCACGAGAACTTCTGTCATCCGGCGGTCAACCTCCTGAGATCGCGGGGAGGATGTCGATCCGGTCACTCGGCTCGACCTGCGAGTCCTCCCTCTCCTGCTCACCGTTCACGAAGACGTTGATGTGGCGGCGGATCAGTCCGCGCTCGTCCAGGATCCAGCCGTCGAGCGCGGGCCGGGAGCGCTCGAGCTCGCGCAGGACCTCCACCACCGTGGCGCCATCGATCGGGTGGTCGGCCTCGCCCCCTGCGAGCTGCTTCAGCGGACCGCGCAATCTCACGACGCACACACGCGCAGTGTACGTTCGGCTCAGGTCGTCCGTTCGGGAGTTACCCGTACGGGCGCCCGCCGCCACCGCTCCTAGCCTCGCTCGTTCATGCCCACCGATGAATCCCCGACCCATGCCCGGTCTCAATCTCCGATGAGCGAAAGCAAGGAGCTGAACATGCCTGACCGGACCCGCTGGCTCGCGCTGTACGTGCTGTGCGCCGGCGTGCTGATGATCGTGCTCGACGTGACGGTCGTGAACGTCGCGCTGCCGTCGATCCAGAACGATCTCGGCTTCTCGCAGTCGGGCCTGGCCTGGGTGGTGAACGCGTACCTGATCGCGTTCGGCGGCCTGTTGCTCCTCGCCGGCCGCTTCGGCGACATCCTCGGGCGCAAGCGCATCTTCATGTATGGCCTCACGCTGTTTACGGTGTCGTCCGCGTTCTGCGGCTTCGCCGACAGCCAGGCCATGATCGTGGCCGCGCGCTTCGTGCAGGGCGTGGCGGGTGCGCTCACGTCCGCGGTGGTGCTCGGCATGATCGTGACGATGTTCCCGAACCCGCGGGAGCAGGCGAAGGCGATCGGCGTGTACGGCTTCGTGGCCTCGGCCGGCGGGTCCGTCGGGCTGCTCGCGGGCGGCGTGCTCACTCAGGCCATCAACTGGCACTGGATCTTCTTCATCAACGTGCCGATCGGGATCGCCACCGGGCTGCTCGCGTCGCGGCTGATCGACAACGACAAGGGCATCGGCCTCGGGCAGGGCGCCGACATCCCCGGTGCGGTGCTCATCACAAGTTCGCTGATGGTCGGCGTCTACACGATCGTCAAGCCCGCGGCCGAGGACGGTTGGGGCGCCACCACCACGCTGCTCTTCGCGGCGCTGTCGCTCGCGCTGCTCGTGGCGTTCATCGCCCGGGAGGCAACCGCCCGCAACCCGCTGATCCCGCTGCGCATCTTCCGGTCCCGCAACGTCTCCGGAGCCAACGCGGTGCAGGCGCTGCTCGTGGCGGGGATGTTCGGCATGTTCTTCCTCGGCGCGCTCTACATGCAGCGCGTGCTCGGCTACGACGCTCTGCAGATCGGCCTCGCGTTCCTCCCGGCCACGCTCGTGATGGGCACGCTGTCGCTGCGATTCTCGGAGCCGATCATCACGCGCTTCGGCGCGCGCAATGCGCTGATCCCGGGCCTGCTCCTGATCGGCGCCGGCCTCGCGCTCTTCGCGCGCGTCCCCGTCGATGGCGACTACTGGCGCGACGTCCTGCCCACGATGATCGTCATTGCGCTCGGCATCGGAGTGTCCTTCCCATCCCTCATGACGCTGGCGATGTCGGGCGCGACGCCGCAGGACGCGGGTCTCGCGTCCGGCCTCGTGAACACGTCCGCCCAGGTGGGCGGCGCGCTCGGGCTCGCGGTGCTGGCCACCGTCTCCGCCACCCGCACCAGCCATCTCGAGCAGGCGGGCAAGAGCACGGCCGCGGCGCTCACCGGCGGTTACCACGTGGCATTCCTGATCGGGGCGGCGCTGTGCCTCGCGGCGCTCGTGGTCGTGCTCACGGTCATGCAGTCCGAGAAGCGCGCGGCCGCCCAGGCGGCCGCGGGCGATCCCGCGTACTCGGAGGCGTGATCAATGCGCGCGATCGAGATACGCGACCTCGCGGCGCAGCCCACGGCCGTGCGGCACGAAGTCACGCCGCCGGACCAGCTCGCCAAGGTGGTCGACCGGACGTTTCCCGCGCTGTTCGCGAGCCTCCGGCAACTGGGCGTCACGCCCGCGGGACCGCCGTTCGTGCGCTACCTCAGCACGGACGATCCATTCGAGGTTGAGCTGGGCGTGCCGGTGCCCGCCGAGGCTGGGGCGCTGGACGGCGCCGAGCACGGGAGCCTGCCCGGCGGCCGGGTGGCGGTGTGGAGCCACTATGGCCCCTACTCGCAACTGCGGGCAGCGTGCGAGCAGCTCGGCGAGTCGGTGAGGGACCTTGGTGAGGAGGCCTCGGGGCCGTTCTGGGAGAGCTACGTGACCAATCCGGCCACGGAGCCGGACGCCTCCAAGCGCCTCACCGAGATCTACCTGCCCCTGCGCTGATCAGAGCAGGGCAAGGGCCTTCCCGAGCTCGCGGATCGATCGCTCGTTGATCGGGCTCAGCACGAGGATCGCCTCGTCGGCCCCGGCACCCGCCAGGCCGCGGAGGTGCTCCGCAACGCACTCCGGCGCGCCCTCGACGGGGGTCAGATCTCCCCTCGGAACGCGCTCGCCCGCGGACGGGTCCAGCACCACAAGCACACAGGCGCTGCGCTCGATCTCGCTCGGCTCGCGCCCCGCTGCACGGGCAGCCTCGCTGATCCGTTCGTTCAGCTCCGCGAAGCCCTCCACGCTGTTGCCGAAGTGCTCGTACCACGTGTTCCACGCCTGAACGTGAGGGAGCGTGATCGAGAGCATGCGCCGGCCGTTGCTCCCGACCATCAACCGCGGCGGGCGCGCGGGCCGTGGCAGCAGCACCGCGTCGTCTGCCTGCCAGTAGCGGCCGCTGAGCGTGACGCGCTCGCCGGCGAGCATCCGCCGCACGATCTCGAACGCCTCCTCGAAGCGCGACACTCGGTGGTCGTACGGGAGCCCGAAGGCGCGGTACTCGCGCTCGTTCCAGCCGGCGCCGAGGCCGAGCATGAAGCGGCCGCCGCTCACCTCAGCGAGCGTGGCCGCCATCTTCGCGATGAGCCCGGGCGGGTGAAAGCTGGCACACGCCACCAGGGGCCCGAGCTCCACACGCTCGGTCACAGCGGCCAGGCCCGCCAGCAGCGTCCAGGCTTCCCAGGGCCCGCGCTCGCCGCGGTCGGCGTCGGTGTACAGCAGGTGGTCGCCCACCCAGATCGAGTCGAATCCCACGTCCTCCGCGGCCCGCGCCATGGCCACGTACTCCGGCCAGCGCACCTCCCGCTCCACCTCCGGAAGCTGGATCCCGACGCGCAGCGGTCTCGGGCTGCCAGAGTTCGACGGAGCTGGATGCACGAGCGGAGCACATCGTAGGCGGATGACCGAAGATCCCACCGCCTGGTTCGAACGCCTCTATTCCGCCGCGGCGAGCGGCGAGGCGGTGGTGCCGTGGGATCGCGGCGGTCCGCATCCGCTGCTCGCGGACTGGGTTGAGAGGCGAGCACCCGATGGACGCGGGCGCCGCGCGCTCGTGGTGGGTGCCGGGTTGGGCGCGGACGCCGAGCTGGTCGCCGGCCTCGGCTTCCAGACCGTTGCGTTCGACGTCTCCTCCACTGCCCTGCGTATGGCGAGCGAGCGCTTCCCAGACTCCCGGGTGGAATACATCGTGGCGAACCTGCTCGAACCGCCCCGGCACTGGAGCCGCGCCTTCGACCTCGTGGTGGAGAGCATCACGGTGCAGTCGCTGCCGCGCACCGCGCGGGCCACGGCGATCGCCGCCGTGGGTGACTTCGTGGCGGCTGGCGGCATGTTGCTCGTGATCGCGCGGGCGCTCGGGGAGGACGAGGATCCGGTGGCAGGCCCGCCGTGGCCGCTCACGCGCGCGGACGTCGAGGCCTTCGCCGCCGGCGGGCTCGAGCCTCAGCGCATCGACGCGATTCCGGTTCCGGACGAGCCCGGGGCCCACCGCTGGCGGGCCGAGTTCACACGGCCCGCCTAGCGCGCGGAGCTACAGGATCGCCATGTACCGGTCCAGCTCCCACCGCGAGACCTGGATCCGGTAGTCCTCCCACTCCTGCCGCTTGATCTCGACGTAGCGGTTGAACATGTGCTCGCCAAGCGTCCGCAGCACGAGCTCGGACTCGGATGTGAGCTCGATCGCCTCCCCGAGCGTCTCAGGCAGCTGCTCGATGCCGAGCCGCTTCCGCTCGTCGGGAGACAGGTGGTAGAGGTTCTTCTCCATCGGCTCCGGCAGCTCGTAGCCCTTCTCGATTCCCTCGAGCCCGGCCATCAGCAGGGTGGCGAAGGTGAGGTACGGGTTGCACGCCGGGTCCGGGCAGCGGAGCTCCATGCGCGTGGCCTGCTCCTTGCCGGGGTGGTACAGCGGCACCCGGACGAGCGCGGACCGGTTGCGGCGCGACCAGGCGCAGTACACCGGCGCCTCGTAGCCCGGCACGAGCCGCTTGTACGAGTTCACCCACTGGGCGAAGATCGAGGAGATCTCGCGCGCGTGCTTGAGCTGGCCGGCGATGAACGCCTTGCCGACCGGCGACAGGAAGTACTGGTCGTCGGCGTCGTAGAAGGCGTTGCGGCCCTCGGTGAAGAGCGACTGGTGCGTGTGCATGCCGGAGCCGTTCTCGCCGAACAGCGGCTTGGGCATGAAGGTCGCATGCCAGCCGTACTTCATGGCGTACTCCTTGACCGTGATGCGGTAGGTCATGCAGTCGTCCGCCATCTTCAGCGCCGGGGCGTAGCGCATGTCGATCTCGTGCTGCGACGGCCCCACCTCGTGGTGGGTGTACTCCACGTGGATGCCCAGCTCCTCGAGGGCGAGCACGGTCTCGCGCCGCACGTCCGAGCCGGCGTCGAGCGTGGTGAGGTCGAAGTAGCCGCCCTCGTCGAGGATCTCCGGATGGCCGTCCACCGGGCGCGCGCTGCGGAAGTAGAAGTATTCGAGCTCGGGTCCCACGTTGAAGGTGTCGAAGCCCATCGACTCCGCGCGCTGAAGCGCGCGCCGCAGGACGTAGCGAGGGTCGCCCTCGTACGGCTCCCGGCTCGGCGTGACGACGTCGCAGAAGATGCGCCCCACCCCCTTGTCCTCCGGGCGCCAAGGCAGCACCGCGAAGGTCTGCGGGTCGGGCATCGCGATCATGTCCGACTCCTCGATCGCGTTGAAGCCCGTGATCGACGAGCCGTCGAAGCCCATGCCGCCCTCGAAAGCGTCGTCGAGCTCCGCGGCGTTGATGGAGAAGCTCTTCAGCTGTCCGAGGATGTCCGTGAACCAGAAGCGGACGAAGCGGATGTCGCGCTCCTGAACGATCGCCTTGACGTCATCGGCGGTCTGCGGCTGGTCTGCCATCGGGCTCCTTCGCGGGTCGGCGGGAAGATTCGAAGCGCGTAGGCTAACCGCGCTGAGCGCGCAGCGCTTTCAAGCCTGCAACTCCGCAATTCCGCAACTCTGCAACTCTGATCAGAGCCAGGCGTTGGCCCAGGACTTCAGCGCCCGCACCGCCGGCTCGAGTGCCATGCCCTTCTTCGTGAGCGCATACTCCACGCGCACGGGCGAGCCCTCGAGCACCCTGCGCTCGACGATGTCCTCCGCCTCGAGCTCCTTGAGGCGCTCGGACAGCAGACGATCCGAGAGGTCGGGCACGAGCTGCCTGATCTCGGAGAAGCGGAGGGGCCCGTCGAGGAGCACGAGCAGGATCGCGCCGGTCCAGCGTTTACCGACGAGCTCTATCGCACGGTGATAGAGCCGGCAGCACTCGTTGCGTCCAGCTATCCCCTGTTCTTCGGCCCCCGGAACCTGATGGGCCTCAGTTGCCGCGCTGGCGGCCATGCCCAAATCCTAGAAGGTCAGGCGGCTTGAGAGAGTCGGGCGCCCTCCACGGAGCCATCACGCGGAAGATCTCCGGCCCTCGTTACCAGGTTCGTGAAGGTGGCGAGCGCCACATGCGCGACCGCCTCGAGCACCTGCTCGTCGCTCCAGCCCGCCTCGCGCGCCTCCTCGAGGAGGTAGGCGGGCGGGGCGCCCTCGGACTCGAGCAGGGCCTTCAGGAAGCGCAGCAGCGTGGCCTCGCGCTCGTCGCGGGAGTCGAACTCGCGCGCGAGCGCGATCTCGTCAAGTCCGAGGCCGGCTTCCCGCGCGGTGCGATGAAGGGCCGGCAGCGAATATTCGCTCCCCTGGTGCTCGGCGACAGCAAGCGCGATGCGCTGCTGCGTGGGCCACTCGAGTGCGCCGTGGCGCAGCTCCGAGCGAAAGCGCGCGTACCCGCGGAGAGCTGCCGGCGAACCGGCCAGAACGCCGAGGAAATTTGAGAGTTGGCCGCCGCTCGCGAGCGCGCCGGTGAGCACTGGAAGACTTCGTTCGGGAGCGGTGAGCTCGTCGTGGACGTGGAACCTGCTCTCCTTGGTCTTCATCCGCTACTTCACTTTCTGCACGCCGCTTACGTGCGGTAAGTATAGGCCCCCCTGCCTCGCGCCTTGCACCGTCGTCACCCGGTGGCCCCCTGTCGGGGGATGTCGTACCTCGGCCCCGGTTCCTCAAACGGGAACCTGGCTCTATGTGCGGGTTTTTCTAACCGTTCCTTAGCGTTGCTACGCCAAGTTGACGGCAATTACCCCTGTGGCGGTACGGCTTGGGGTACTTGGCTAGCCCCTCGTATAGGGGAAAGCCTGGCCCTGGGTGGACTCGCGGACGAGCACGTCGCGCGTGCTCCCGAACCGCCAGCTCGTGGCGTCGAGAGCCGCCGGCGCACAGCCCGGCGGGCCGAAGAAGGTCTGGATCGTGCCGCTGTAGCGGCCCGGCGCGAGCGGGCGCAGGCGCCACACCACCGCGCTGGCGGGGACAGTGCAGCCATTCGCGATCGCGAACGCTTCGCGGGCCCGCCCCACATACAGGCTGCCCTCGCGCTTGACCACCACGCCCGCGCCGTTGCGCAGCCAGGTGCCGATCACCGGGTCGGTGCTCGTGACCGGTGGCCGGATGCGGCTGAAGGTGCTGGGCGGCGGCCGCCGGCCTCCCGGCAGCTTCGACGACTCGGTGAAGCGCAGGTCGCTCTCGACAATGATGGTCGAGGCGACGAGCCGGCGCCGGCAGCCCTTGGGCGCGACCAGCACCACCCGTCCCTTCCAGTAATCCGAGCCTCCATGTGTCGCGACGAAGCGGTACGAGCTGAAAACAACCGCGCCTTTGCGGACCAGGCAATGGCCGATCCTCACGCTCTTCAGCGAGCGCCCAGAAACCCGGCCGTGCCGCGCGCTGAAGCGGTACTTGTCGCCGTGGAAGCTCCAGTCGCCCGCGAGCTCGTACCTGGGCGCGGCGGCGTGAGCCGCGGTTGGGACCGTCGCGGCGAGGCACCCCGCAAGCGTCAGCAGTGCGACGGGCGCGCGCACCTTGTCATTCGATCACGCTCAGCGGACGTGTGCCACATGTGCGGCCGATGCGGCGTGCTGCGGCGTCTGGCCGTGGGCGCTGGCGGCGGCGATGGCGATCATCACGAGCCCGAGCACGAGGGCCCAGAGCGCGAGCCGGTCGGGCCGCGAGGACATCCTTGTGGAAGCCGGTGACCGCCTCCGGCGCGGCGGAGGAACGGTCTGCCCCTTGATCTGGATCGTCCGCCTCTCGCTGTACCGCGGAAATGGGTAGACGTCCGCAACCCGCTCTTCGCGAGGAGGCGCGTACTCGTCCCGCAATGGAGCCTCACGAGCCAACGAGCCGCACGGTAGCAATCTTGGCGGATGGATGTAAACGTGCGGCGGGGCGGAAATCCCTGCAAAGTGCGGGATGACTCGAGGATCGCCGCCAGCGTCCGCTACCGCCTGAAGTTTTGGGGCCACTGGCCCCAAAAAATCAGAGCGTGCGTCGCAGAGCGTGTGTCGCGGAGCGTGTGTCGCAGAGCGAGCGGCCGGCGGAGAAAGACGCCCTACCGGCCCGCGACAGCAGCCACAAACTGAGCGACCGCCTGCGCATTCGCGCCCTGCAACAACCCGGAGGGCATGCGGTTCTGGCCCGTCCCCCCGATCCGGATCGCGTTCTCGATCCGCTTGACCGAGGCGGCCGTGTTGCTCAGGCCGATGCGGTCGAGGTCCGGGCCGGTGACGCCGCGGGCGTTCACGGCCGCGAGCGTGTGGCAGCTCGCGCACGTCTGGCGGAAGAGCGTCTTGCCCTTCTGGACCTGGTCTGATGCCGACTTCGTCTGGAGCTGCGAGGTGGCGCCCTGGGCATCGCTGCGGGCGCTGAGGATGATCGCCGGCACCGCTACCCCGACGCCCAGGTAGATCACCACAATGGTGATCTGAAACAGGCGGCTGCCGCGCGTGAGGTAGGCCTGGCGGGCGCCGCCGGGGCCGCCCGAGAAGGCGACGAACAGCACACCGATCCCGACCAGGATCCAGGGAACTAGAAAGAACCAGACGTTCATCGGCGCGGGATCCTAATGGAGCCCGGTGATGGTCGCCGTCAGACGGCCCTGGGAGCCGACGCCGCACGGGCGCCGCGGCCACCGCGGCCGCGCCTCGCACGGGCGTGCGGGCGCCGAGCAGGTCGGCAGTCGGCGCCACTTGCGGCGGGCGCTTGTTCCTCATCCGAGTCCAGGCGCTCACGCACCTCGTCGATGGACTGCCGGATGAGACGCGACACGTGCATCTGAGAGATACCGACCTGGTCGGCGATCTCCGACTGCGTCATGCCGAGGAAGAAGCGCATGTGCAGGATCTTCCGTTCGCGGTCGCCGAGCTCCTTGAAGCCCTCGCGCAGAAGCTGCCGCTCCTCGGCCAGCTCATAGCCCTGGTCCTCGTCGCCGAGGTGATCGAGGGGATCCGCGCCGTCGTCATCGCTCTCGTCGCTCGTTGGCGCCGACAGCGACACCGTGTTGTACGCGCGCGAGGAGTCGAGCGCCTCCACCACCTGCTCGGGCGACGACTGCGTTGCCCTCGCGAGCTCGTCGACGCTTGGCGAGCGGCCCAGCTTGCCCGTGAGCTCGTCCACCACGCGGCCAAGCTTCACGTTCAGCTCCTGAACGTCGCGCGGCACGCGCACCGACCAGCCCTTGTCGCGAAAGTGGCGCTTGATCTCGCCGAGCACGTTCGGCGCCGCGTAGGTGGCGAGGGCGACCTTGTACTGGCCGTCGAAGCGGTCGATCGCCTTGATCAGCCCGACGCACCCCACCTGCGTGAGGTCGTCGATCGTCTCGCCGCGGTGCGCATAGCGCTGCGCTAGCCGGCGCACGAAACCGATGTGCCGTTCGATCAGCGCCTGGCGCGCCCGAACATCTCCGTCCTCGTGGTAGCTGCGCAGGAGGTCGCCATCCGGGGCGGACCCGTACCTCAGGTCCTCCCGCGCCATTGCTGTGACTGTCATGCGGCGGTCGCCGCCTCGCGCCGGGCGCGCTTCCAGCTACCGAATGCGGCGAAGACGTCACTCAGCTCGGGCAGGCTCTTGTCGAGCGAAGCCTTCTGCTGGTAATCGACCATGAGCAGGCGCTCGGGGCGGGAGCCGAGCTGCTCGGCAACGGTGCGGATCGCCGCCCGGACCTCGTCCGGCGACACATCCGACTCGTCCTGGCGCTTGGCCTGGTGCGCGAACACACCCGCGGCAGTGCCGCGCGCGCCGGGGTTTGCCGCCGGCGTGGGCCGTGCGCGGCCTACTCCGATCATCAGTCTGCAGTGCGGGCAGCGCGTCGGTGCCGCCGGCCACTCGCCCTGCACTTTCTCTTCCACGAGCAGGAAGCAGTGGGGACAATAAGCGTCGGTTGTCTCCCCCGCACCCTTCCGTGCGACCTGTGCCATGAAACCTCCCGGCGTACCTCTCCAAACCCGGCTGACGGATCCGAGCTTCTCACCAGTAAGTCTCGCCACCAAGCGCGGCTCCTAAACGTGGTACGGAGCCCAATCGCGGCTTTTGGGGGGGCCACTTTGGGGTATGGCCGCTTAAGAGTGCTTTTCTTCAGGCCGCGAGTGCCTGGAGCTCGCGCTCCTCGGCGAGCCGGCGGAGCGCGCGGCGCTCGAGCTTGCGAACGCCCTCCGGCGAGAGGCCGATCAGCTTCGCCACCTCGCGCAGGGCGAGCGGCTCGCCACCGCCGATCCCGAAGCGCAGCTCGATCACGCGGCGGGCGTTCGGATCGAGGCGCTTGAGCGCCCGGCGGATCGACTCCTCCTCGAGCTCGACCGCCACTTCCTCGAGCGGGGTCGGGCCCTCAAAGGGGATCAGCGAGCCGAGCTCCGCGTCGCCCTCCGAGCCCACCGGCGTCTCGAGGCTGACCGGAACGCGCTCGGCCGAACGCAGCTCCTCGAGCTGGTGCACGTCCATGCCGAGCTGCTTGGCCACCTCCTCGGAGGTGGGCTCGCGGCCGAGCTCGCCGCTGAGCTTGCGCTCGACGGCGCGGACCTTCGTCAGTTCCTGCCCGATGTGCACGGGGATGCGGATCGTCCTCGAGTGATGCTGGAGGCCGCGCTGCATCGCCTGGCGGATCCACCAGGTGGCATACGTCGAGAACTTGAAGCCGCGCCTGTAGTCGAACTTCTCCACCGCGCGGATCAGCCCGAGGATGCCCTCCTGGATCAGGTCGAGGAACGGCAGGCCGAGACCGCGGTAGCGCTTCGCGTTGGCGACCACGAGCCGCAGGTTCGACTCGATCATCTTGTTCTTCGCATCCTGGTCACCGCGCTCGATGCGCTTCGCGAGCTCCACCTCCTCGGTGGCGGTGAGCAGCGGCCGCTGCGCGATGTCGCGCAGGAAGAGCTGGAGCGAGTCGCTCGTGGCGTCGGCCACCTCGTCGAGCGTGTAGCTCGACTTCGTCTCCGCGTTCGAAACGTCGTCCTCCACCTCGATCCCGCGCCGCTCGGCTTCGGCGTAGATCGACTCGAGGGCTCCGGGCTCGAGCTCGAGGTCCTCGACCGCGGAGGCGATCTCGGACAGCTCGAGGCGGCCGGTCTCCTCGCCGCGGCGGTAGAGGGCGTCGATCGCGTCGTTTGGCGACATGTCGCTCATCGCGCTCCAGCATACGACGAGCCGCAACGGGACTACGCGGTCACGCCCTGAGAAGGTCGGAACCTGCGTATACGTTCAGCGATCCGCCGCGCACGAAGCCGCACAGCAGCATGCCCCGCTCGCGCGCCAGGTCGACCGCCAGCGTGGACGGCGGGCCCACGGCCACGACCCCGATCAGGCTGGCCAGGCTCGCCTTCTGAACGAGCTCGAAGGAGGCGCGGCCGCTCACCGCCGCGAACACTCCCTCGAGCGGAAAGCGCCCGCTGAGCAAGAGCGACCCGATCGCCTTGTCCATCGCGTTGTGCCGCCCCACGTCCTCGCGGACCACGAGGAGCTCGCCGTTTGCCTCGAACAGGCCGGTGGCGTGCAGGCCGCCGGTGCGATCGAAGGCGGGCTGGTTTGCCCGTACTGCGTCGGGGGCGCGGAGGACGGTTTGAGGTCGCAGGTCGCAGGTGGCAGGTCGCAGGGCTGGGGCTTGGACGCTCACGAACTCGAGGGCGCCCTTTCCGCATACGCCGCAGGACGAGGTGAGGTAGAAGCTGCGCTCTTGCTTGGGGTCGCGGCGCAGGCCGTTCTTCGTGCGCACCTCCACGGTGTTCGCCGCGAAGTCTTCGGTCAGGCCGACCTGCGTGATGTCCTCCGGACCGCCGATAAGCCCCTCGCCCGCGAGGAAGCCGGCCGCCAGCTCCTCGTCCTCACCCGGCGTTCGCATCGTCACCGCGAGCGGCTCGCCGTCCACGCGGATCTCGAGCGGCTCTTCCACGGCAAGCTCGTCGCGCACCGCCTCCCGCAGCCCGTCGCGCAGCCTCTCGATCGAGACGGCGGCCACGTGCGGGTCGAACTCCGTGGCCATCACTTCGTCCGCGGCTGCGAGAACTGCGCCTGGAGGGCCGCGAGGCGCGAGTCCCACTGACCGCCCACGTCCGCGATCCAGCCCACGGCGTCCGCCAGCGGCTCCGGGGTGACCGTGTACCGCACCTCGCGCCCCGCGCGCGCGCTCGTGACGAGCCGCGCCTCGCGCAGCGCCTCGAGGTGCTTCACCACGGCCTGGCGTGTGATCGGCAACTCTGCCGCGAGCTGCGTGGCGGTGGCGGGCCCGCGGTCGGACAGGCGCGTGAGGAGCGCGCGGCGCGTGGCGTCCGACAGCGCCGCGAATACCGGCTCGCCGCTCACGCGAGCGCGAGGGCGAGCGCCGTCGGACCCTCGGCGCCGAAGCCAGGGAGCGGGATCCCGATGCAGTCGAGCGTGGCCAGCGGGCTCGTCTCAAGCACGCGCACCACGGTGCCCTCGTCGGTGTCCTCGAGCGAGATCTCAACACGCGTGGACACGGCGTCCTCGGGGCGGCGCCACCAGAAGGCGAATCGCTGCGCCTCGCCGTCCAGCTCCTCCACGAACCCCACTCGCTCGCCGGCGTCGCCGTCGAACCGGATGTGGAACTCGCCGCCCGGCACGGGATCCATCTCCACGTCGCCGCCGAGCCAGTCGCCGAGGCGCTCAGGGTCGGCCACCGACTCCCACGCGTCCTCAGGCTCCACGCCGGGTAGGAGGAGGTCACGTTCCACGGAGTGGATCACTACGGTCTCTTTCCCAGCCTTTCCGAGGTCCATGTCTTCCTTTCGATGTGCAACTGATCGGTTGCGCTATGGTACCAGCATGAAGCGCAACCCGCAGGTTGCATCCGCACCCGACTAGGAGATTTCGCCATGCCACTCGTCCCAATGGTCATCGAGCAGACGGCGCGCGGCGAGCGCTCGTTCGACATCTACTCCCGCCTTCTCAATGAGCGGATCGTGTTCATCGGTTCGCCCGTGGACGACCAGATCGCGAACCTGGCAGTGGCCCAGCTCCTGCACCTCCAGGCGGAGGACCCGGACAAGGACATCTCGATGTACATCAACTCGCCGGGCGGCGTGATCTATTCGGGCCTCGCGATCTACGACACGATGCAGTACGTCAAGCCCGACGTGCAGACGATCTGCTTCGGCATGGCGATGTCGATGGGCTCGCTGCTCCTGGCGGGCGGCGCGCCGGGCAAGCGCATGGTGCTGCCGAACGCGCGCGTGCTGATCCACCAGCCCTCCGGCGGCTTCGAGGGGCAGTCCTCGGACATCCAGATCCACGCCCAGGAGGTGCTCAACCTGCGCCGGCGAGTGGACGAGATCTACGCCCACCACACCGGCCAGCCGATCGAGCGCGTGCACGAGGACATGGAACGCGACCGCTTCTTCACCGCCGAGCAGGCCGTGGAGTACGGCCTCGCGGACCGGGTGATCGAGACGCACGAGATCGCCCGCACGCCCACCGGCTTCAATGGGCGATGAGCGCGAGGAGCTGCTGAAGGCCGCCTACGCGGCGTTCAACGCGCGCGACATCGAGCGCGCGCTCACGCTGATGCACGCGGACGTGGACTGGCCCAACGGGATGGAGGGCGGGCGCGTGCGCGGGCTCGATGGCGTCCGGGAGTATTGGACGCGCCAGTTCGGCATGATCGACTCGCACGTGGAGCCGGAACGCTTCGAGCTCCTCGACGACGGGCGCGTGGCCGTGCGAGTGCACCAGGTCGTGCGCTCCCTCGACGGCGCCGTGGTCTCGGACGGCCACGTGACCCACGTGTACCGGTTCCGCGACGGGCTGGTTGGCGGGATGGACATCGAGCCGTGAGCCTTGCCGGCTCACACCGTGCGCTGACTAAGCGCTCAGCAGAGCGCTGACCGGATCCTCGCCGGGCTCGTCGTCGAGCTCGGCGAGGTAGGCGTCGGCCGCCCGGGCCGCCTTCCGCCCCTCGCTGATCGCCCAGACCACGAGCGACTGGCCGCGGCGGGCGTCGCCCGCGGCGAACACGCCGGGCACGCTCGCGGCGAAGTCGCCGGCATCCACGTTCCCGCGCTGGTCGAGGTCCACGGCGAGCTGCTCGATCAGCCCCTCGTGCTGTGTGTGGAGAAAGCCCATCGCGAGCAGGACGAGATCCGCCTTGATCTCGAACTCGCTGCCGTCGATGGGCTCGAAGCTCGGCGGCGGGCCCACCTCCTTGCCGCGCAGCGCGACCACGCGTCCGGCCTCCCCCACGAGCTCTGTCGTGTTCACGCTGAAGCGGCGCTCACCACCCTCGTCGTGTGCGGGCGAGGTGCGCAGGATGAGCGGCCATTGCGGCCACGGGGTGATGTCATCCGGCCGCGCGGCCGGCGGCTCCGGCAGCAGCTCGAACTGCGTCACGCTGGCCGGGCCCTCGCGGTGCGAGTTGCCGAGGCAGTCGGCGCCAGTGTCGCCGCCGCCGATGATCACCACGTGCTTGCCGGCGGCGCTGATGGGCTTCGGCGGCGCGGCGTCGCCGGCCACGAAGCGATTTCGCTGCTCGAGGTACTCCATGGCGAAGTGCACGCCGTCGAGCTCGCGTCCCGGCACCGGCAGGTCGCGCGGGATCGTGGAGCCCGTGGCGATGACGATCGCGTCGAACTGCTCGCGCAGCTCGCGGGCGTCGATGTGCCTGCCCACCTCCACGCCTGTGCGGAACTCGATGCCCTCGGCCTCGAGAATGTCCACGCGGCGCTGGACCACGTTCTTGTCGAGCTTGAAGTCCGGCACGCCGTAGCGCAGCAGGCCGCCCACGCGGTCGCTTCGCTCGAACACCGTGACCTCGTGACCGAACTGGTTGAGCTCGGCGGCTGCGGCGAGGCCCGCCGGGCCTGAGCCGATCACCGCGGCCCGGCGCCCGCTTCGCAGCGCGGGCGGGCGCGGCTTCACCCAGCCCTCCTCGTAGGCGCGATCGATGATCGCCACCTCGATCTGCTTGATCGTGACGGCGTCGTCGTTGATGTCGAGCACACAGGCCGCCTCGCACGGCGCGGGACAGATGCGCCCGGTGAACTCCGGGAAGTTGTTCGTGGCGTGGAGGGCCGCGATCGCGTCCTTCCAGCGGTCGCGGTACACGAGGTCGTTCCAGTCCGGGATGAGGTTGCCGAGCGGGCAGCCGTTGTGACAGAACGGAACGCCGCAGTCCATGCAGCGCGCGCCCTGCTCGCGCAGGCCCTCGGTGTCGAGCGTCTGCTGGTACTCGTGGAAATCGTGCACGCGTTCGGCCACCGGGCGCTTGGGCCCGTTCACGCGCTCGATCTTCAGGAAGCCGCCGAGCTCACCCATCGTTGCCCCCCATCCGGCCGTCCGCGTCCGCCGAGGGAGCCACTCCCGCCACGCTCGTCTCGTGCACGTGCCGTTCCTCGTGAATCTCGTGCGCGGGCCGCCCCCCGCCCAGGCCCGCGACGTCGTCGGCGGCGCGCGCCGCCCGCTCCGCAAGAGCACGGGCGTAGTCGGTGGGCATGACCTTCACCCAGTAACCCACGAGCTGCTCCCAGTCCGCGAGAGTGCGCGTGGCCACGGTACTCCCGGTGCGGTCGCGGTGCTCCTCCACGAGTGCGCGGATCTCCTCGAAGTCCTCGGCGCTCGGTGTCTCGAGCTCGACGAGCTCCGTGTTGCACCGCTCGTCGAAGTCGCCGACCTTGTCGAGCACGTACGCGATGCCGCCGCTCATCCCGGCCGCGAAGTTGCGGCCGGTGAGGCCGAGCACCACCACGCGGCCACCGGTCATGTACTCGCAGCCGTGGTCGCCCACGCCCTCAACCACGGCGCTCACGCCCGAGTTGCGGACGGCGAATCGCTCGCCCGCGAGGCCGCGGAAGAAGGCCCGGCCGCTCGTGGCGCCGTAGAGAACGGTGTTGCCCACCACCACGTTCTCCTCGGCCCTGAAGGTGGATGTGTCCGGCGGCCGCACCGCGAGCACGCCGCCGGACATGCCCTTGCCCGCGAAGTCGTTGGCGTCTCCCTCGAGGTCGAGCGTCACTCCACGCGCCAGCCAGGCGCCGAAGCTCTGCCCGCCCGACCCCTTGGCGTGCACGATGATGGTGTCGTCCGGCAATCCCTCCGCGCCGTGGCGTCGAGCCACCTCGCCGGACAGCAGGCCACCCACCGTGCGGTGCTTGTTCTCAACCTCGATCCCGAGCTCCACGTTCTCGCCGTGCGCGAGGGCCGGCTCCGCAAGCTCGATCAGCGCGTGGTCGAGGTGGTCGCAGAGCACGGGGTCCTGGTCGCGCACGCGCCGGCGCGGCACCTCCGGCGGCGCGTCCGCGGGCGCGAGGATGTTCGTGAGGTCGACTCCGCGCGCCTTCCAGTGCTCGATCGCCGCGTCCGCCTCGAGGAGGTCGGTGCGCCCCACGAGGTCGTCGAACTTCGCGATGCCGAGCTGCGCCATCAGCTGACGCACCTCCTCGGCGATGAAGAAGAAGTAGTTGACCACGTGCTCGGGGCGGCCCGCGAACCGCTTGCGCAGCTCGGGGTCCTGCGTGGCGATGCCCACGGGGCACGTGTTGAGGTGGCAGGCGCGCATCATGATGCAGCCCATCGCGATCAGCGGCGCGGTGGCGAAGCCGAACTCCTCCGCGCCGAGCAGCGCGGCAATAACCACGTCGCGGCCGGTCTTCAGCTGGCCGTCCGTCTGCACGACGATGCGGTCGCGCAGCTTGTTCTTCACGAGGGTCTGCTGCGTCTCCGCCAGGCCGATCTCCCACGGCACGCCCGCGTTGTGTACCGAGCTCACCGGCGAGGCGCCCGTGCCGCCGTCGTGGCCCGCGATCACCACGTGGTCCGAGTTGGCCTTCGCCACGCCCGCGGCCACAGTGCCCACCCCCACCTCGGACACGAGCTTCACGCTGATGCGCGCGTCCGGGTTCGCGCAGCGCAGGTCGAAGATCAGCTGCTTGAGGTCCTCGATCGAGTAGATGTCGTGGTGCGGCGGCGGCGAGATCAGGCCCACGCCGGGCGTGGAGTGGCGGATCTTCCCGATGTACTCGTCCACCTTGTGGCCGGGAAGCTGGCCGCCCTCGCCGGGCTTGGCGCCCTGCGCCATCTTGATCTGAAGCTCGTCCGCGTTCACGAGGTAGTGCGCCGTCACGCCGAAGCGGCCGGAGGCCACCTGCTTGATCGCCGAGCGGCGGTTGTCGCCGTTGGGGTCGGGCGTGAAGCGGCGCGGGTCCTCGCCGCCCTCGCCGGTGTTCGACTTGCCGCCCAGGCGATTCATCGCGATCGCGAGCGTCTCGTGCGCCTCGGTTGAGATCGAGCCGAGGGACATCGCGCCGGTGGCGAAGCGCTTGACGATCTCCTTCGCCGGCTCCACCTCGTCGAGCGGGATCGGAGTTCGCTCGCTCGTGCGCAGCTTGAGGAGGCCGCGCAGCGCCGCCCTGCGCGTGGATTCCTCGTTCACACGCTTCGTGAAGCGCTCGTACGACTCCTGCCCGCCGTGGCGCACCGCGTGCTGCACCTCGGCGATCGTCTCGGGGTTCCACTGGTGGTGCTCGCCGCCCCTGCGCCACGCGTGCACGCCGCCGTTTGGCAACCGCTCCTCGGACTCCGGCCGGGCAGCGCTCGGATACGCGCGCGCGTGACGGGTGAGCGCCTCCTTCGCCAGGACCTCGAGGCCGATGCCGCCGATGCGCGACGTGGTGCCGGTGAAGTAGCGCTCCACGAGCTGCGGCTCCAGGCCCACCGCCTCGAAGATCTGCGCCCCCGAGTAGCTGCGCACCGTGGAGATGCCCATCTTCGAGATCGTCTTCAGCAGCCCCTTGCCGACTGCCTTGATCATGTTCGCCCCGGCTTGGTCCGCGCGGTCGACGCCCGGCAGCAGGCCGAGGTCGTGCATCTCGAAGAGCGTCTCGAACGCGAGATACGGGCACACCGCGCTCGCGCCGTAGCCGAGTAGACACGCGATGTGGTGCACCTCGCGCGGCTCGCCCGACTCCACCACCAGCCCGGCCTGCAGGCGCGTGCCCTCGCGTACGAGGTGATGGTGAACGCCGGCCACTGCGAGCAGGGCGGGAATCGGCGCGCGCTCGGCGCCGACCGCGCGGTCGGACAGGATCAGGATGTTGTCGCCCGAGTCGATCGCCGCCGACGCCTCGCGGCACAGGCGCTCGATCGCGCGCGCCAGTCCTGCCGGGCCCTCGCTCACCGGGAAGGTGGCGTCGAGCGTGTCCGCGCAGAACACGTGGTGGTCAACCTGGCGCAGCTTCTCGAGCTCGCCCGTGGTGAGCAGCGGCTGGCCGATGATCAGCTGGTGCGCGTGCTCGGCCGTCTCGTCCAGAAGGTTGCCTTCCGGCCCGACCGACGTTGACACGCTCATCACGATCTTCTCCCGGATCGGATCGATCGGCGGGTTGGTGACCTGCGCGAAGAGCTGCTTGAAGTACGAATAGAGAAGCGGCTGGTGGTCGCTCAGCACGGCGAGCGCGAAGTCGTTGCCCATCGAGCCCGTGGGCTCCTCGCCCTTCGCCCCGCCCATCTGCGCGAGCGTGATCTTCAGGTCCTCCTGGGTGTAGCCGAAGAGCTGCTGACGCGTGCGCAGCGGATCGGCGGGCAGCTCCGCGGGCGCCACGTCCGGCATGTCGTCGAGGTGCACGGTGCGCTCGGCGTACCAGCGGCCGTAGGGCTTGCGCGTGGACACCAGGTGCTTCACCTCGCCGTCGTCCACGATGCGGCCCTGCTCGACGTCGACGAGGAAGATCTTGCCCGGCTGGAGGCGGCCCTTCGCCACCACGTCCTCGGCGTCTGCGGGCAGCACGCCCGTCTCCGACGCCAGCACCACGAAGCCATCGCGCGTGACCTGCCAGCGGCCCGGGCGCAGGCCGTTGCGGTCGAGCGTGGCGCCGATCAGCCGGCCGTCGGTGAACGCCACCGCCGCAGGACCGTCCCACGGTTCCATGAGGCACGAGTGATACGCGTAGAAGTCGCGCACCTCCTCGGGCATGTCCTCGCGCCCCTCCCACGCCTCCGGGATCATCATCATCAGCGCGTGCGGCAGCGAGCGGCCGCTGAGCACGAGCAGCTCGAGCACGTTGTCGAAGGTCGCCGAGTCGCTGCCGAACGGCACGACCACGGGCGTGACCTTGCGCAGGTCCTCGCCGAACAGCTCGCTCTGGAGCTGCGACTCGCGCGCGGCCATCCAGTTCACGTTGCCGCGCAGCGTGTTGATCTCCCCGTTGTGCGCGATGTAGCGGTAGGGATGGGCGAGCTCCCAGCTCGGGAAGGTGTTGGTGGAGAAGCGCGAGTGCACGAGCGCGAGTGCGCTCGCGATCCGCTCGTCGCGCAGGTCCGGGAAGTAGCGCGGGAGCTGCGGGGAGGTGAGCATCCCCTTGTACACGAGCGTGCGCGAGGAGAACGACGGGATCGCGATGTCCGCGCCCGCCGCCTTCTCCACGATCCGCCGCGTGACGTACACCTTGCGCTCGAAGGCGTCCTGGTCCGCGATCTCCCCCGCGCCGACGAACACCTGCCGGATCACGGGCTCCACCGCCGCGGCGCTCGGTCCAGGCACGCTCGAGTCCACCGGCACGTCCCGCCAGCCGAGGAGCTCGAGGTCCTCGGCGTGCACGGTGCGCTCGATCAGCTTCTCGAGCTCTCGCCGCCGGACCGGCTCCTTGGGCAGGAAGCACATTCCCACCGCGTAGCTGCCGGGTGCCGGAAGCTCGAAGGGGGCCGCCTCGCGCAGGAAGGCGTCCGGAACCTGAAGCAGGATGCCCGCGCCGTCACCAGTGTCGATCTCGGCGCCGCTCGCGCCGCGGTGTTCGAGCGCGTCCAGAACCTGGAGCGCGCGCTGGACGGTGGCGTGACTAGCCGCACCGGACAAATCGGCGACGGCGCCTACGCCACATGCGTCATGTTCAAAAGCTGGGTCGTAGAGGCCCACGGCCTCAGGTCGCTTCTCGTTCAATACAACCCCTTCGGGAGGCGGCCTTCGGCCGTGTTTTCCGGCCGGCGGAGCGCGAAATGGTAGCGAGATAAGTCTCGGAAACCTCACACTCCCTTAACAGAGGGAGCGCTGGTTTTCCAGGAATTGGCGCTACTACCGAGTTTTTGCAGGACTACTCTTGACTTTCGCGATGGTAAGTCTAGACTTACGGTTAGTGTTGACTTACCAAGCGAACGGGATGAACGCGTTGGGCGACCCCACGCGGCGGGCGATCTTCGAGCGCCTCGCCGAGGGGCCGCGCCCGGTGGGCGAGCTGGCGAAGGACCTGCCGGTGTCGCGGCCGGCCGTGTCCCAGCACCTGAAGGTGCTGAAGGAGGCGGGTCTCGTGACGGATCGGCAGGTGGGCAACCGCCGCCTGTACCAGCTCGACCCGCGCGGCATCGGCGCCCTACGCGCGTATCTCGACCAGTTCTGGAATCAGGCTCTGGCCGCCTTCAAGGAGGTCGCCGAGCAGACCGACGAGGAGGTCTCATGACCATGCAGACCACGGACCTGACCGTCCGCAAGAGCATCAGCGTCGAAGTGCCGCAGGAGCGCGCATTCGATGTGTTCACCGCGGGCTTCGACAAGTGGTGGCCGCGCAGCCATCGCATCGGCGAGGCGGAGATGGCGGAGGCCATCTTGGAGTGCCGCGAGGGCGGCCGCGCCTACGAGCGCGGCGTGGACGGAAGCGAGTGCGAGTGGGGCCGCGTGCTCGTGTTCGATCGTCCCGACCGCGTTGTCGTCTCCTGGCACCTCCAGGGGGACTGGAAGTACGACCCCGACCCGGCGAAGGCGAGCGAGTACGAAGCCCGCTTCATCCCTCAGGGCGACAACCGCACGCTCGTGGAGTTCGAGCACCGCAACCTCGAGCGCCACGGCGCAGGGGCGGCCACGATCGCCGAGTCGGTGGGCAGCGACGGCGGCTGGGGTGGGCTCTTGAAGATGTTCAAGGAGGAGGCGGAGGCTTCAAGCTGACCGTGTTTGGCGCGCTCTGGGCCGGGTGAGTTCAACTTTCCCACTCTGGGCCGGCGGCTGGGGCCGCCGGGAGTTCCCAGAGTGGGAACGTCGAACTCACCCGGCACAGGCGTCGCCGAGGGACTAAGGCTGTCTGGCTTCAGCGCCACTTCCTACTTCAGCGCGGCCAGTGGTTGCGGATCTTCCCGTCCGCGTCCGGTAGATGTGCGCATGCTGCGGGCGAGCCGCTCGTGACGATCGGCGGTGAATCGTCAATGGCTCACGTCGCGCGCCGGCCGGGTTCGACGTTCCCGCTCTGGGAACTCCCCTCGGCGCAAGCCGGCGGCCCAGAGCGGGGCGGGGAACCCGCTCAACCCACAGCCATAGCCGAAACAAGGCAAATAGAAGAGCCCCGCACCAGGCGGGGCTCTTCCTTAGCTGGCCGATAAGCCGGATCCTGTCGAGTGCAGCCATCCATCTTTGCGGCCTACCTGGGACTCGGCGGGCAGCGTCAACGTCCCTGCTTGGCCTTGCACCGGGTGGGGTTTGCCTGGCCGACGTGTCACCACGCCGCCGGTGCGCTCTTACCGCACCATTTCACCCTTACCGGCGACGGACCTCACGTGAGGGTCCGCCGCTTAGGCGGTGTCATTTCTGTGGCACTTTCCCGCGGGTTTCCCCGGGTCAGATTTCCCGACCACCCTGCCCTGCGGTGTCCGGACTTTCCTCGACCGCCGGTTTTCTCTCCGGGGGCCGCGGCTGCATAGCCAGCGGGTTAAGGGTAGGCGTGGTTGGGCGCGCTTGACCACCTTCTGCTGTGTGGCGCGGCCGGCAGGGTCGATGGTGCCGTTCTGGGCCGCCGGCTTACGCCGGCGGGAGTTCCCAGCCCGGCACCATCGACCCTGCTCAGGCCCCGGCGTCGCGTGGCTTCGCGCTCCGGCCAAAGGGGTTGGAGCGGGTCGGCGGCCCGGGCCGTGTCACGCGCTTCGGATTCCCCTTGCATCACAAGGGAAAGGGCGAAGCGTGTGATCGATGGCGGCGGCGCGCTGCGCTTCAGGCGCGCGCCTTTGTAACTAAGAGAGGACGCTGCCGCAGCGGGCGCAGCGGCCCGTTTGGCCGACTCGCCCCATGGTTCCGCGGCAGACCGGACAGTCCGCCGTCCCGGTGCGCAGCAACCCCTCCCATACGTTGGACATCCGCTCGCCCAACGTGAGGTTGCCGTTACCGAACGGGGATCTGCCCGGCTGTGTGTCCGCGAAGAATTCGAAAAGTGGCTTTGTGGCTGTGGTCATGTGACCCTCCTGAAGACTCCGACCACGCGCCCGAGCACCTGGACGTCGCGCGTCCTTATCGGCTCGAGGGCATCGTTCTCCGGCTGCAGCCGGACGTGGTCCCTTTCCTTGAAGAAGCGCTTGACCGTCGCCTCCTCACCCAGCAGCGCGACGACGATCTCGCCATTGCGCGCGGTCTCCGTGGTGTGGACGACGACGTAGTCGCCCTCGAGGATGCCTGCGTCCTTCATGGAGTCGCCCTGCACCTTGAGGACGTACTCGCCCTCGTCGCCACCGGCGATCTGCGGCACCTCGACGTAGTCCTCGATGTTCTCCTCGGCGAGAAGCGGTTGGCCCGCGGCCACGCGGCCGACCAGTGGCAGCCCCGCCGGAATGACGGCGTTCTTCGCCCTGTCGAGGATCTCCATCGCGCGCGGCTTGGTGGGATCGCGCCGCAGCGCACCCAGCTTCTCCAGGTTCGCCAGGTGCGCGTGAACGGTCGAAGAAGACGTGAGTCCGATCGCCTTGCCAATGTCCCGCACGGTGGGCGGATAGCCGTGATCGGCGGAGTAGCGCTTGATGAAGTCGAAGATCTCCTGCTGACGCTTCGTGAGGCTCAACTCGACCATTTGCTCCCCCTCGGAGGCCGCTTTCTGTACGCTGATCCGAACATGTGTTCGTAGAGTACATAGGGGGTCGGACGACTTCAAAACCACGGCCGCCGGACCGATTACCAACGCTATAGTTCGCACCCGCAACGCGCCTGTGGCGGAATTGGTAGACGCGCAAGGTTGAGGGCCTTGTGGGCCGTATGGCCCGTGGGAGTTCGAGTCTCCCTGGGCGCACTGATGAAAGCCCCGCTCAGGCGGGGTTTTTCTCTCTCAGCGAGGGCAGAGTGCGGGGAGCAGGGACGGATACGCCCGCGGCCAGGGCGCCGACGGTCAGGCGGCTTTTTCGCTCTGCTCGAGCACCAGCTGGTTCGTGATGGCCTGCGCGAGCGCCATCGCTGCCGAGATGGGCCGCACCATTACGTAGAACTCATCGATCAGCCCGTTGTGGCCGGTGTGCAGGAAATCGCACCCCTCCACCTCTCGGTCGCCGATCCAGCCGTGGAAAACGCATGCGTGGTCGGCGGCACCTGGCTCCCCGATCATGCGCGTGAACTCGAAATCGTCGAATACGCGGACCACAGCGCGCAGGAGCGGCTCCACGGCAGCGCGCCCTTTGTATGGGGCGTACACGACTGGGCTGCGGAAGACGACGTCTTCGGCCAGTAGGGCCATCAGTCCGTCGACCTCTCCGCTCGCGCGTGCCTGCTCGATTGCCGTCCGGAATTCGTGCATCGCGTCATCCTCCGTTCTGTGTCTCGGCTGTCTCTCCGAGGCGCCCGCCGGGCGGGATCCTGATTCCGAGGCGGGCGAGACGCTCGGGGTCGAGAAGAGCGTCGATCCGAGTGATCCTTCCGTTCGTAACGGTGAACGCCATAACCGAGAAGGGCTGTCCGTGCGGGGCCACCACGGCGCCGGCGGCACCGTTGACGAGCGCCGGCCTGACGAACGGATAGAGCTTGGAGTAGGTGGCGGTGTGGCCCGCCACGGCTGCGGCGCCGCGAAGAACGACCGTGGCTTCCTCGCGCAGCACGCCGCCGTCGATGCGCAGCTCCACATCTGGGTCGAGCACCGCTACGAGAGCGTCGAAGTTCCCATCGCGCGCCGCGGCGAAGAACGCGCCGACCACCTCCCGCTGTCGCGCCAGATCCGCATCCGGCTGGGGTGATCCTTGAATGCGCCGCCTGGCACGGCTGGCGAGCTGCTGGGTGGCTGGTTCTGAGCGATCCAGCATCGTTGCGATTTGCGCGAACGGCACGGCAAACACGTCATGCATCACGAACGCGAGCCGCTCGGCAGGCGTCAGGGCGTCGAGCACCACGAGCATCGCCAGGCCGACGGAGTCGGCGAGCAGCGCCTCGCGTTCCGGGTCGCCCCTCTCCCCAAACTCCACGACCGGGTCCGGCACGTGGGCGGTGAGCTCCTCGCGTCGCGAGCCACGCGAGCGCAGCATGTTCAGGCAGATCCGGCCCACGATCGTCGTCAGCCAGGCCTGCATGTTGTTGACGCCGGCGGGATCTTGATCACGGATGCGAAGCCAGGCCTCCTGAAGGGCATCGTCGGCTTCGCTCACCGACCCGAGCATGCGGTAGGCGACCGCGCGCAGGTGCGATCGGTGGTCTTCGAAGCGGTCTGTGAGCCATTCGCGCTCATCCATCCGAGCGCACCCCTGTGGAATCGAGCGACATCACAAGTGATGGTGGTATCCGAGACCCGCGATCAGGGCGGCGACCGCCAGAACCAGGAAGCTGACCGCTCCGCCAACCTGAGGGTCGCGTACCCGGAGATGCGCACCGAGGGCACAGATGAAGTAGACGACCAGGCCGATCGCGGCCGCGGTGCCGAGCCCGGGCACAGCGAGGCCCACGAGGAGCCCGATCGCGCCCGAGGCCAACAGCGTTCCGAACGGCACCATCCACTTCTCAGACACCTCCACTGCGTCCGCGACGACCTTGACCGACTCGGCACCGACGAAGTTCAGGCATGCGGCGTAGCTGTAGGCAGCCGCCGCCAGGATGGTGACTGCGAGGTAAACGATGTGCATGCCAGGTAGACACGCGCGGCCAGCGGAACCTGACAATGGCTCACAAAGAGCCGCCGTCCGGGCGCGGGAGCGCGGGACGGGGCGGTTGTTGAGTGCACCGCCCGCCACCGGGGTAGAAGCCGACGCACGATCCACCCATCTGCGAAGGAGATGACCTTGGCTGAGCCGCCGCGTGGTAGCCGCGCGGGGAGCCCCCTGCGCGCCAATCTTCGGCGCTAGTGGGACGCCTCCGCCTGCAACGCCGCGTAGGCCAGCTTGTGCGTCCCATTCGAGCGCACCACCCCATAGCCGCAAACCGGGCTGCTGCCGAAGTCGTGATAGGTGAAGAAGGTCGCCATGGAGACGTAACCCGTGCCCCTCGCCCAGTCCGAAAACGAGGTGACGTTGTCGGCCTGCTCTTGCTCGGTGTACAGCGTGCTCCCCGAGTCGCAGTCACTGCCCGTCTCCCAGCCCACCTCCGTCACAGCCACGGGCTTGCCGGTTTGGGCGTGGACGCCCGACACCAGATTTCGATTGCCGGCAGTGGCGGCCGTCTTGTGCGCCTCGCCGTCGTACGCATGCACGACCACCGCGTCGGTCGAGCCGAGGGCGTTCGGATAGGCGCTCGAGCCGGTCCACTCGGAGCACCAGTTGTTCGTCCACGACTGGTTGGAGCAATCCGCCAGGATCAGCGGCGCCGAAGATCCATAGATGGTGTGGAACGCGCTGTAGGTGCGCTTGACGAGGTCCGCGTAGGCGTCCGCGTTCGCTTGGCTGTCCGCGCTCGATCCCCAGAACCACGTCCCGTACGGCTCGTTCAACACCTCGAAATAGGGGCAGAGGGCGGGGCCGCAGTGTGCCTGATACCACGACGTTGCCGAGCTCACCCAGCTCGAGCGGTTCAGCCCGGAGACGCCAGAGCTGGTGTAAGGGCCGGTCACGTTCACATCGAACTTCAGCCCGGCGTTCTTCAGGGTGGTGAAACACGTATCGCTGAGTCCCGTGTTGAATCGGACCACGCTCCCGAGCTGTCGCTGCTCAGTGGCACCGGTGGTGCCGTAGCAGCCGGCATTCACGCCCACCGCCATGCTTGGCGTGGGCGGTGGAGGATCGGTCGCAGGAGCGGGAGCGGGTGCGGGCGGTGTCGTGGCGATCAACTTCCCGCCCGCTGTGGCAGAGAACCAGGTGCCGAGCTGCTGGCCGCTGCTGTTCAACGCCTCAACGTCGACCACCGGCTGATCCGCAGGAGGCGTGTACTGCATGGGCAGTGAGCCTGCCGGCACGCTCTGATAGGTGCACGGGCAGCCCGACGTCGAAGCCATTCGAGCAAAGTTGACCGTCGCGGTGCCCGGCGGCAGCGAGATCACGTCCGCCTTCGAGTTGTCGTTGGGATCCAGTTTCGCCAAGGCGGAGGGCGCGACGATCTGCTGCACCGTGCCACCGACCGGCTGTGCGTAGGTGCTCGCGTCCTGCTGGCTCTGGAACGGTCCGAGCGACTGGCCCTGATAGGTGACGATCCAGTCAGCACGGGCGGTGGCGGCAAGCATCAGCGCACCCGTGATGGTCATAGCGATAACGGCCGGGCGAATCATCCACATCGCTGCAGCTCCTGGTATGGCAGACTCGCCCTAGCGGGCGGTCGGCGGCTGATCAGTTCAAAGGGGTCGGCGCTGGCCGCCCGCACAGGGGACAGCAGCGATAAGTCAGGCTGCAGGTTCCCCTCCAGCTTCTTCTTCAACCTAAGTAACCGAGCCGCCGATATCGCAACGGCCGATGCTGGCGCGTTAGTGCTCGGTTTACGCGCCGACCGCTACGTCCGCGCGGCGCCTCAGCAGCTCGCCGTACGCGCGCGAGAGGGCCGCTGCCGCGGCGTCCCAGGTGGGAAGCGTGCGCGCGGCTCGCTCAGCCCGCACCTCGGCCTCCGCCCGCCGCTCGCCATCGAGGAGGAGCCGCGCGCTTGCGGCCGCGAAATCCGACCCCCCATCCGCGATCGTCAATGCCGCGCGCCGCCCCACCCAGGCCCTGCGCGCCGATGCTCGAAGTGACGATGCATTTGCCCCGCCGCAGCGCCTCGATCGCCTTCACCTTCACGCCGCCACCGACGCGCCAGCGGGCACACCACCACGTCCGCGACGTCGATGTACGGCGCGATCTCCGGCACACGACCGGTCACCCGCACGCCGGCGCCCGCGAGTGCCCGCACCTCGGCCGGCGGGTCGGTGCCCACGAGCCACAGCTTCACCTCCGGTACACGCGCCCGCACGCGCGGCAGGATCTCCCCGCAGAGGTAACTCGCGGCATCCGCGTTCGGCGCGTAGCCGAAGTTCGCGATGAACGTGAGCAGAGGGTTCTCCGGGCGCGGCGCTTTCGGTTCCCCGGCCGAACGCAGCGGCAGGTGGTCGGCGCCATCGGGCACGAGCCTCACGACGGCGTCCGGGAATGCCGAGAGAACGATGTCGTGGTCCTCGTGTGTGAGGACGCTGAGGAGCGACGCGCGCCGCCAGGCCTCGACCTCCGCACGCTGCGTCCGCATGTCGCGGATGCCGCGGCGGGCGCGCTGCCGGTCGAGGTCGTACTCGACGTTCTGCTCGACGAGCAGCACCGGCACATCCACCTCCTCCGGAACGTGCTGCATCAGGTAGAAGCCCTCCACGTGCACGAGGTCGAAGCGGTCGCTCTGGAGAGCCCTCGCCACCGCCTCTCCGAGAGCCGCACAGCGGTGGCGCTGGACGTGAAACGGCTCGCCGGACTCGAGCGGCCGCGAGGGAAGAGGCTCCGCAGGGAAGACTTCCACTCGCTCGCAGTAGCGCTCCAGCTCGTGCCGGTTGGCCGCGTCCTCCTCGAAGGTCTTCGACACGACCATCAGCGTGACGCTGCATTCGCGCGCGATGCGCTTGATCAACTCGAGCTCGCGCAGCCGGCCGCCGCTCAGAGGTGGAAAAGGCAGATGGCACGCCAGGAACAGGATCTTGGGCCGCCCGCGTCGAGCGCGCCCACCGATGACAGCGGTCACAGGCCGCCGGTTACCCCAGTTGCCGCCCCCAAATCGAGTTCTTGAAGCGCTGAGCTGCCGCGAGTGCGGGTTTCCCCGAGGGCCGTGCAGTGGCGCGGGCGGATGTGCCGGCGGCGCGCACGTGCTGCGCTTGCAGGTAGACGAAAACCCCAAGGAGGGTGATATGGCAACCATGGCTGAGACTGCCACCACTTACGCGGCGCCGGGCCGCGCCGGCAGCCCCGTGGACCTCAAGCCGCGCTATGAGAACTTCATCGCGGGGCGCTGGATGCCACCGAGCACCAGCCAGTACCACGAGAACCTGAGCCCGGTAACCGGTCAGCCGTTCTGCGAGGTTCCTCGCTCGACGGCGGACGACATCGAGTTGGCGCTCGACGCCGCACACGCGGCCAAGGAGGCATGGGGCGAGGCATCGCTAGCCGAGCGCGCAGCCGTGCTGAACGCAATCGCCGACGCGATCGACGAGCACAAGGAGATGCTCGCCGTCGCAGAGACCTGGGAGAACGGCAAGCCCGTCCGTGAGACGCTCGCCGCCGACATCCCGCTGGCCGCCGATCACTTCCGCTACTTCGCGGGCGCGATCCGCGCCGAGGAGGGGTCGATCGCGGAGATCGACAAGGACACCGTGGCCTACCACTTCCGCGAACCGCTGGGCGTGGTGGGTCAGATCATCCCGTTCAACTTCCCGCTGCTGATGGCCGCGTGGAAGATCGCTCCGGCGCTCGCCGGCGGCAACTGCACGGTGGTGAAGCCCGCGAGCCCGACCCCGTGGTCGATTCTCAAGCTCTGCGAGCTGATCCAGGACGTCGTGCCCGCCGGCGTGATCAACGTCGTGAACGGCCCGGGTGCCGAGATCGGCCGCGCGCTTGCGTCGAACAAGCGGATCGCGAAGGTCGCGTTCACAGGCGAGACCGTCACCGGCCGCCTGATCATGCAGTACGCGGCGCAGAACATCATCCCCTCGACGACGGAGCTCGGCGGCAAGTCGCCGAACATCTTCTTCGAGGACGTGATGGCCGCCGACGACGACTTCCTCGACAAGACGATCGAGGGGCTCGTGCTCTACGCCTTCAACAAGGGCGAGGTGTGCACGTGTCCGTCCCGCGCCCTGGTGCAGGAGTCGATCTACGAGGAGTTCATCGAGAGAGTGCTCCCGCGGATCGAGGCGATCAAGGGCGGTCACCCGCTCGACATCTCCACGCAGATCGGGCCGCAGGTGTCGGCCGCGCAGCTCGAGAAGATCGAGAGCTACGTGCAGATCGGCCGCGACGAGGGCGCCGAGGTGCTCATCGGCGGCGAGCGCTGGCATCACGACGGCGAGCTCGAGGGCGGCTACTACTACAAGCCCACCGTGCTGAAGGGCACGAACGACATGCGGGTGTTCCAGGAGGAGATCTTCGGACCCGTGCTTGCGCTCACCACCTTCAAGGACGAGGCGGAGGCGCTCGAGATCGCGAACGACACGACGTACGGCCTCGGGGCCGGCGTGTGGTCGCGGGACGGCAGCCGTGCCTACCGGATGGGCCGCGGCATCAAGGCAGGTCGGGTGTGGACCAACTGCTACCACCTCTATCCGGCGCACGCGGCGTTCGGCGGGTACAAGCAGTCCGGCGTCGGTCGGGAGACGCACAAGATGATGCTCGACCACTACACGCAGACCAAGTGCCTGCTCGTGAGCTACGACCCGAAGCCGCTCGGCTTCTTCTAGGCCGATGAGCGGACGTGTAACGGCCACCGAGGCGGCGATCGAAACGATTCGCCGCCTCGAGGCCGAGCACGGACCGGTGGCGTTCTTCCAGTCGGGGGGCTGCTGTGACGGCAGCTCCCCGATGTGCCTCCGACAGGACGAGATGCCGCCGGGCCCGAACGACGTGCTGCTTGGGGAGATCGAGGGCGTGCCCTTCTACATCGACGCCGAGCAGGACGACCGCTGGCACCATCCCACGATCGTGGTGGATGTCGCGCAGGGCGCCTCCGACACCCTCTCGCTGGAGGGCCCCGGAGGCGTCCACTTTGTGGCGCGCGACGGCTAGACGGCTGGGCTGCGGCGATAACCGCGGCGCGGCCCGCGTGCGACGCTCGCGCGCGCAAGCGCCCGGGCGATGAAGCCACCCACCACCGCATAGATCACGGCGGCCAGACCCCAGTTCACGGCGATGTTCGTCTTGTGGTTGTGGATGTGGAAGACGCTGTTGAACGGCTGAACGAGCCACTTCGCCGCGTCATTCACGGCCGAGACGATCCCGTTTGAGGTGTTGGCGCCGAGTACGTGGATCAGGATCCCGGCGACGATGATCACGACCGCCACAGTGGTGGCGAGCCGTACGACTCTTGCAAGCGTGTACATGAGACTCCTTTCCCTCGGCGGAGGGACTACCCGGATCCGCCCGCGTCAATGCCCTAGCCGCGGAGGGCCCGCAGCGCGTTGAGGATCACGGCGAGGTCGACGACCTCTTGGAATAGGGCGCCCGCCACAGGCGCCAGGTAACCGGCGGCCGCGACGAACATCGCCGCGATGCTGATCGTCATCCCGGCGAGCACGCTCTGGCGGGCGATGTGCAGCGAACGGCGTCCCGTGTGGATCGCGTCGGCCACGCGATCAATCCTGTCCACGGTGATCACCGCATCGGCGGTTTCCGAGGAGACGGTGGCGCCCGCCACTCCCATCGCGATGCCGAGGTCGGCGATCGCGAGCGCGGGCGCGTCGTTCACCCCGTCCCCCACCATCACCACCGGACCCAGCTCGTGGTCCTCGCGCAGGCGGCGCACCACCTCCAGCTTGTCCTCCGGCGACTGCTCCGCGTACACGCGGTCCACATGCAGCTCGCGTCCGATTCGCTCGGCAACTGAGCGGCGGTCGCCCGACACCATCGCCACGTGCCGCACGCCCTCGGCACGCAGGCGATCCACGATCCGGTCGGCATCCGGGCGCGGCTCGTCCGCCATCACGATCACGCCCGCCACCCGCCCGTCGACGCCCACCATCACGCGGGCCTCGCCCGAACCGCGGGTGCCGAGAATGCCGGCGGCCGCCACCTCCTCGGCGGAGTACCCGGCGTCCCGAAGGAAGTCCCTGCTGCCCACCACCACGCGCCGCGAGTCCACGGTGCCGGCGATGCCCTGACCCGGATCCTCACGCACCTCGCTCGGAAGGCTCAGAGGCAGCTCCGCCTCGCCTGCGGCACGCACGAGCGCCTCGCCGAGCACGTGGGCGGACATTCGGTCGACGGACGCGGCGAGCCTCAGCACCTCGCCGGCGGGAATGCCATTGGTGGTGAGGATCTCGCGTACGTCGGGGGTGCCGACCGTGAGCGTGCCCGTCTTGTCGAAGAGCACCGTCCGCGCCTCGCCCAGCGTCTCGATGGCCCCGGCGCCCTTCACCAGCACACCAGCCCGGGCCGCGCGCGAAACACCGGACACGAGCGCGATCGGCGCGGCGAGGATCAGCGGGCACGGCGTGGCCACCACCACCACGGCGAGCGCGCGCACCGGGTCGCCGCTGACTGCCCACGCGGCGCCCGCCATGATCAGGGTGACGGGCAGGAAGAAGCCCGCGTAGCGGTCCGCCATCCGAACGAACGGCGCGCGCTGCGCCTGAGCCTGCTCCACAAGCCGGACGAGCGCGGCATAGGCGCTCTCGGCGGCCGGACGGCCCGCGCGAACGTCGAAGGGCGCCCCCGCGTTGGCCGTGCCGCCGAGCACGTCCATCCCCGCCGCGAGCGTGACCGGAAGCGGCTCGCCGGTGAGCGTGCTCGTGTCCACCACCGCCTCGTGGCTCACCACCGTGCCGTCCACCGGGATCACCTCACCGGTGCGCACGAGCACCACGTCGCCGACCTGGACCTCGTCCACGTCCACCTCGACGAGCTGTGAGTCCACATGCTTCCGAGCCGTCTTCGGCGCGCGCTGAACGAGCGCTGTGAGCTCACGCCGCGCGCGCTTCGACGCTGCTGCCTCGAGGGCCTCCCCGCCGGAGAACATGAGCCCGATCACCGCACCGGCGAGCAGCTCGTCGAGCGCCAGCGCGCCGAGCATCGCCACGAGGGCGATCGTGTCGACCCCGAGGTGGTGCTCGACCACGACCGTCCTGGCGACCTCATACGCCAGCTCCGCCGCGAGCAGCGCCACAGCGGCGCGCCATACCTGGTCCCCCGCGTTCGGCTCGCCCGCGAGATGCAGGATGCCGCCGACCGCGATTGCGAACGCCGCCACCGCGGCGAGAATTCGCGCCCGGTCCTCCACGAGCGCTGTGCGTACTCGTGCAGGCACTGTTCGCGGGATCGATTCCACACGCCGAGCATGGCCGGTAGGGCCGCCGGCGCCATCCGGGGCCTCACCGACTTGAGTGCGGGTTTTCCCTAGTCGACGCTGATCGCCAGGGCCGCCCCGTCAGCCACGCTGCTCTGCCCACGGATGCGGCGGCCGATCCGGTACGCGAGCATCACGAGCCGGTACGAGATCCTGTAGCGGTCGGTCAGGAGCTCCCGCACGCGCTCCAGCTCCGGAGTTGCCGTGAGCACCTCCGCGTGCGCCGGTACCGGCGCCATGCGGAGCTTGCCGTCCGGGCGGCAGGAGGCGATCAGCACCTCGGGGTTGCGGCGGATGCGCCACACCTTCGGCGAGTGAAGGTCGGTGAATGCGAACAGGCGGCTTCCGTCGGAGACGAACCAGAGCGGCGTGGCGACACCCGTGCCGTCGCGCTTGAAGCTCGTCACGCTGAGGAAGCGGCCGGGGAAGAGCGCCTCCAGGTCAGCGGCATACCGCTCGGCCGGGCGCTCGATCGTCTGAGTGGCCATGGAATTCCTCCTTCCCACGGTCAGTGTGCATCCCGCCGGCGGCGCCTACATCAGGTATTTCCGCGACGGAAGACGCGTTAAGTACGGCTCTGTTGCCCCGGTTCTAGCGGTCTTCCAGGAACGCTTCGAGACGCGCCTTGAGCGCCGGCAGCTGCCGCTGCGCGGTGATGGCGCGCAGCACCAGGGCTCCCTGCTCGCGGTCGAGCAGCAGATCCGAGCGGCTCGATCGGAGAACCCGCATCAGGTGGTTGCGGACCTCTTCGTTGCCGTTCGAAACCGAGGCCACGGCGGTGGCGAGTTCGTCGCGCACGCGCGCGTCAAGGGTCACCGACAGCCAGTCATGTTGCTCGGCCATGGGCGCCTACGTTAGCGGCAGCGGCCGGGAAGCGTCATTCGTCGGCGCACGCCCCCGCCGGTGCACGGCTCAGGCGGCCGCCGCCTTGGCGCCCTCGCGCAGCCGCGGCAGCACTTGCTCTGCATAGAGCCGCAGCGCGCGCTCCTGGTCCTCGCCCGGGAAGTGGAACGTGAGGTGCGTGAAGCCGAGGTCGAGGTAGGGCCGGATGCGCGCGACCTGCTCGTCGGGATCGTCCGACACGATCCACCGGCTCGCGGCGCGTTCCGCCGGCAGCGCGTCGGCCAGGCGCTGCATCTCGAGCGGGTCCTCCACGCCCACCTTCTCCTCAGGGGTGAGGGCGAGCGCGCCCCAGTGCCGCGTGTCCTCCATCGCGCGGTCGCGGTCGGTGTCGTAGGACACCTTCATCTCGATCGTCAGCTCGATCTCTGACATCGAGCGGCCCTCCTTGTCCGCGCCCTCCTGCACGGCCGGGATCAGCTTCTCCGCATAGAGCTCGGGCGCCTTGCCGCTCGTGGTGATGAAGCCGTCCGCGATGCGGCCGGCGAGCCGCGCGGCGGCAGGGCCAGAGGCCGCTATGTAGAGCGGCACGCCGCCCTCCGGGCGATCGTAGACCGTGGCGTTGTCCGTATGGAAGTAGTTGCCCTCGAAGGTCACGCGCTCGTCCGCCCACAGCTGCTTCATGAGGAGGGACGCCTCCTTGAGCCGCTGGAAACGCTCCTTCTGCTCCGGCCAGTGCACGCCGAGCGGCGTCTCGTTCATGGCCTCGCCGGTGCCCACGCCGAGAAACACACGGCCCGGGTAGAGCACGCCGAGCGTGGCCATCGCCTGCGCCACGATCCCCGGGTGGTAGCGGTAGCTCGGCGCCACCACGCTCGTGCCGAGCTCGATACGGGAGGTGCGCTCTCCCAGTGCGCCGAGCCACGCGAACGAGAAGGGCGCATGGCCGCCGTCGTGGCGCCACGGCTGGAAGTGGTCCGACACCACCACGCTGTCGTAGCCGAGCTCCTCCGCGAGCACCCCGTACTCGAGCAGCTCGCGCGGACCGAACTGCTCGGCCGAGGCCTTGTATCCAAGCTTGAGCATCCCGGCCACTGAGGATGGCATAAGCTGCCCGCCGTGAGCGACCTGAGCGGCCGCACGATGTTCATGTCCGGGGGCAGCCGCGGGATCGGGCTGGCCATCGCCCTGCGCGCCGCGCGCGACGGCGCGAACGTGGCCCTGATCGCGAAGACCACCGAGCCGCATCCCAAGCTCGAGGGCACGATCTACACGGCCGCGGAGCAGATCGAAGAGGCCGGCGGCAAGGCGCTGCCGCTGCCGGGCGACATCCGCAACGAGGACCAGGTTCTCGACGCGGTGCAGAAGACGGTGGACGAGTTCGGCGGGATCGACATCGTGGTGAACAACGCGAGCGCGATCCAGATCGAGGGGTCGGAGACGCTGCCGATGAAGCGCTACGACCTCATGCAGAACATCAACACGCGCGGCACCTTCCTCGTGTCGCGGACCTGCGTGCCTCACCTGAAGAAGGGCACGAATCCGCACGTGCTCACGCTCAGCCCGCCGCTGAACATGAAGCCGCACTGGTTCAAGAACCACCTCGGCTACACGCTCGCGAAGTACGGCATGAGCATGTGCACGCTCGGCATGGCCGCCGAGTACGCGGATGACGGCATCGCGTTCAACTCACTGTGGCCGCGGACGATCATCGCCACCGCCGCGGTGCAGAACCTGCTCGGCGGGGACGAGGCGATGGCCCGCTCGCGCAAGCCCGAGATACTCGCGGACGCCGCCCACGCCATCCTCGTGCGCGACTCGCGCGAGTGCACCGGCAACTTCTTCATCGACGACGAAGTGCTCGCCGAGGAGGGGACCACGGATCTCTCGGATTACACGTACGGCAACGCCGGCGAGCTGCAGACAGACATCTTCCTCGACGCCTAGGGCCCTAGTTCGAGGCGCTGTGGAAGTCGCCGCCGCAGGCTGACCACACGCCGCGATGCCCTGCGCGGGCGTCGTGCCACGCGCTCAGAAGGCGCGGGAAGAGCTCCACGGGCCGGCCCGCGTACACGTAGGTGTTCGCCCAGCCGGACTCGAGCTGCGCGGTCTCGAGCAGCCGGCCGTCCACGAGCCACACGTACGCGAGCAGCCGCCCGTAACGGTCCACGCGATCCTGGCCGGGATCGGTCTCGAGCCGCACGTGCGCGCCCGGCGGGGCCAGGCGGGCCATGTTGGTCGAGGCCTGAGGGCCGCCGCATTCCACCGGCGTTCCCGGCCGGTGTGTCTCAGGCGTGTCTATCCCAAGCAGGCGAACGTAGAAAGTCCGCCCGCCGGCGCGGGCCACGAGCGTGTCGCCGTCCACCGGGCGGATGACGGTCGCGGAGATGCCCCGCCCAGCGCCGGGTGTGGAGTGCCGAGTGCCAGAAGGCCAGGCGAGCACGCCCACAGCCGCGATCGCGGCCAGCAACGCGGCGATGAGCATGCGTGGCTTCACGACCCTCTAAGGGTTCGACGCGCGGATTTCGCCCCCCTCAGCTCGCGCGCAGCGCGACGATGCACAGGTCGTCCGGCAGCGCACCGCCGGCGAAGCGCTCGGCCTCGCGGCGAAGCTCCCGCACCACGCGCGCGGGCGAGGCGCCCCGGAGCGTGGCCAGCTTGTTCGCGATCCGATCTGTGCCGAAGAGCTCTCCCCCGCCCCGCCGCGCCTCGGACAGACCGTCTGTGAACGCCATGAGACCGGCACCCGGCTCGAAGTAGGTGCTGGCCGAAGTGCATTCGAGCAGCGGCTCCACGCCCAGCGGATAGGCGGGCGTGAGCTGGTTGAGCTGCGTGCCGTCGTCGAGCCACATCGGCGCCGGATGCCCGGCCAGCGCCCACGTCATCCGGTGCTCGCTCGGCACGAACACGATGCAGGCGCAGGTGACGAGCATCACCTGATCGCCCGGCTCTTCGAGCAGCGCCGTGTTCGCCAGCTCGAGCAGGCGGCAGGGATCGTTCGTGAACGGCGCGGCGTTCGCGAAGGCGGTTCTCACGAATGCGGCCCGCCGCGCGGCGTCCACGCCCTTGCCGGCCACGTCGCCCACGACGACGATCGTGCAGTCACCGGGGCCCGCTGTGACGAGGTAGAAGTCACCGGCGGCGCCCTGCTGCGCCGGCACGTAACAGCTCGCGAGCTCGAGCGAGGGCCTCGAAGGCGTGTGCCGCGGCGCTATCGCCTGCTGGATCCCGCGCAGCTCGCCCAGCTCGAGCCTCTGCGCGTCCACCACCCGCGACAGCTCCTGCCGCTGCTCCGCCTGCCGGCCCACCAGATACCCGAGCAGCAGGTAGGCCCCGAGGCGGAACGCACCGGCGCCCGCGAGGGTGAGCGCGTCCCCAGGGTTGATCGCCCGCGCACCCGTGTAGAGGAATGCCGACGCCACGGCCGTGATCACACCGCCGCGGCGCCCGAACCAGAGGGCGGCAACGACGGTGGGAACGGCGAACAGCGGCCCGGGGTCCGACGTGATCGTCGCGCGCAGCACGAACGCTACGGCGAGTAGAAGTGCTGTGACCAGCCCGCGCCAAACGCTCGTCCCGAGGCGCCACCGGTCCAAACGGCCAGGCAGTGCGAGTCCTTTCCGTGGAGGTGCTTCGATCGTAACCCGGCTCACGGCAGATAGCCAGGGAATTCCGCCGCTCGCTAGGCTCACTCGCCGATGCGCCACCTCCTGGCCGACCTCATGGACGTGGCGGCCGGCAGGGCCGACTACGCGGACGCCCGCCACGTTAGCTCCGTGGCGGAATCGATCTCCACCCGCAACGGCAACGTGGATCTCGTGCGGCGCGACGCGGAGGAAGGCTTCGGCGTGCGGGTACGGATCGGCGGAGCGTGGGGATTCGCCGCGGCTCGCGGCAGCGAGCGCGAGGCCGCGGAGTCGGCGCTAGAGCGCGCGATCGCCGTCGCACGGGCGCAGCCGCAGGCCAACGGCGCGCTGCCGCTCGCCCCGGAGACCCCCGCCCAGGGCGCCTATTCGACGACTTTCGAGATCGATCCGTTCGACGTCCCGCTCGAGGAGAAGCTCGGCCTGATGCTCGCGGCCGACGAGGGAATGCGCGGCGACCCCCGGGTGACGCTCACGCAGGCGCAGTTCAGCGCCTACCGGCAGGACAAGGTGTTCGCCTCGAGCGAGGGTGCCCTGTGCGAGCAGCGGATCGTGGAGTGCGGCGGCGGCATCGCGGCCACCGCCACAAGTGAGGACGACGCCCAGGTACGCTCATTCCCCGGCTCGCACCGCGAGCACGTCGCGCAGGCCGGTTGGGAGCATTTCACCGGGCTCGGTCTCGTGGAGAACGCGCCGCGCATCGCCGAGGAGGCGGTGGCGCTGCTGTCGGCCCCGCAGTGTCCGGCCGGCCGCATGACGCTCGTGCTCGACGGCGAGCAGGTGGCGCTGCAGGTGCACGAGTCGGTGGGGCACGCGCTCGAGCTCGATCGCGTGCTCGGCCGTGAGGCGTCATACGCCGGCACGAGCTGGGTGCAGGTGCCGGACCTCGGATCGCTCCGCTACGGCTCGGACAAGATGAACGTGAGTGCCGACGCCACCTCGGCCACCGGCCTCGGCAGCTTCGGCTGGGATGACGAGGGGGTGGCCGCGCATTCGTTCCCGCTCATCAGCGAGGGCGTGCTGCGCGGGTTTCTCTCCTCGCGCGAGTCGGCCGCCGAGATCGGGCTCGAGCGCTCCGGCGGATGCATGCGCGCGGAGAGCTTCGCGCGCCAGCCGATCATCCGCATGACGAACATCAACCTCGCGCCGGGCGACTCCGGCACGCTGGAGGACCTGATCGCTGACACCGACGAGGGCGTGCTGCTCGAGACGAACCGTTCATGGTCGATCGACAATCGCCGCCTGCAGTTCCAGTTCGCCACCGAGATCGCATGGGAGATCCGGGACGGCAAACGCGGCCGGATGCTCCGCAATCCCAGCTACGCCGGCATCACGCCCGAGTTCTGGGGCAGCCTCGACGCCGTGTGCTCCGAGTCGGAGTGGCGGCTGTGGGGGCTCCTCAACTGCGGCAAGGGCGAGCCCGGCCAGTCGATGCACGTGTCGCACGGCGCGGCGCCCGCGCGCTTCCGCAACGTGCAGGTGGGAGTGGCTTGAGCCCGCTCGAGCTGGCGCAGCGGGCGCTGGGCGCCGCCCGCGCGGGAGACGGAGGCGCGCTCGTGGAGGTCACGCGCGAGCGTTCGCTGATGCTGCGCTACGCGCGGAACCGTCCCACCCAGTCCACCGCGATCGACGACGTGACCGTGGAGATCGCGGTGCTCCGAGGCGGGCGGGTGGGCAAGGCATCCACCAACGCCACCGACGACGATTCGCTGGCGCGCTGCGCGGGCGAGGCGGAAGCGGCGGCGCAGGCGATGGCGCAGTCCGCCGGCGACGCCGGCTATCCCGGCTTCCCGGAGCCGAGCGCGGTCCGCGCTTGCGACACCTTCGACCTCGCCACAGCCTCACTCGACGCGACGCTCGGGGGCGGCGCGCTGGCGGAGGCGTTCGAGGTGGCCGAGCGGCATGGAGTGGAGGCGCACGGCACCTGGACGGTGGGCGACGTGGAGGTGGCCGTCGCGTCGTCCACCGGCGTGGCGGTGTCCGAGCGCATGACCGACGCCTTCATGAAGGTGGTGTGCATCGCGCCGAGTGGCCGGAGCGGTTACGCGACCCAGGCGAGTAACGCGGCGTCGGCGCTGCGGCCGCGCGAGCTTGCGGAGCGGAGCGCCGCGAAGGCGGCCGTGAACGGTGACCCGGTGGCGCTCGCCCCGGGCGAGTACCCGGTGGTGCTCGAGCCCGCGGCCGTGGCCGACCTGCTTTCGATGCTCGGCTGGCAGGCGTTCAACGGGCTCGCGTATCTCGAGGACCGCAGCGCCCTCAGCGGGCGGCTCGGGCAGAAGCTCACGGCGCCTGCGATCAACCTCTCCGATTCGCCGCGCTTTCCGCGCACGCTCCAGCGCTGCTTCGACGCGGAGGGGGTGCCGAAGGCGCCGCTTCCGCTGATCCAGGACGGCGTGGCGGTGAACGTGGTGCACGACACCGCCACCGCCGCGCGCGCCGGGACCAGCTCCACCGGCCACGCCACCGCGCCTGGCGGCTCGACGTATGGCCCGATTCCCTGCAACCTCGTGCTCGTGGGCGGCGGCGCGCAGAACGCGGAGGAGCTGTGCCGGCCGATCGAGCGCGGCATCTACGTCACGCGGCTCTGGTACGTGAACCCCGTGCGCCCGAAGGAGACGCTCCTCACTGGAGTGACGCGAGATGGCACGTTCCTGATCGAGAACGGCGAGATCACGCGGCCGGTGGTGGACATGCGCTTCACCGACTCCGCGCTGGGACTGCTCGAGCGCACCCAGGCCTTGAGCGCAACGCCCGTCCTCACGAGCGACGGCGAGTTCTACGGCCGCCGCTTCGCAACCGGCGTGGTGTGCCCAGCGGTGCGCGTGGGCTCCATGCGGTTCACGGGCTGAGCGTCAGCCGATCTTCAGCAGCACGATCACGTTCACCACGAACAGGATCGCGAAGAAGACGGTCCAGCGATTGAGGTTGCGCTCCACGAGCGAGCCTCCGCCAAACGGCCCGCCTCCCGAGCCGGCGCCGAAGGCGCCAGACAAGCCCGAGTCCTTCCCCGAGTGCATGAGGATGAGCATGATGAGGACGACCGAGATGATGACCTGGAGGCCGGCAAGGACCGAATACACGGCTCGAAGGGTAGCGCCCTGGGTGGGGAGTACGGAGTAGGGAGTGTTGTCCTCGGGCGCCGCGGGGGCGCGCCTCGAAACGGCAGCAATGAGGAACAGCAGCTATGCGCTCATCCCCTATTGCTGCTGTAAGCGCTTCGACCACGGGCAGCGTATGACGGAGACGGGCCGCTCCCTACTCCCTACTCCTTACCCCCACCGGCCTTGTCGATCTGTTTGAGGATTTCGATCGCCTGGCCGCGAAGCTCCTGATCGACCGCCTGGTAATCCTCATCCGACAGCTTCCCCATCTCGTGGTCGAGCTCGGCGTCCTTTATCTCGCGGTACTTCGCCTCCTTGGCCGCCTCGAGCGCGACCAGCCGGTCGTCCGAGCGGCGATCCACGTCGGCGCCGCGCCGCAGTGGGCCGAGCACGATGAAGGCCACGATCAGCGCCAGCGTGGCGATTGCCAGCACGAGTTCCACGTACGGAGATTAGGCGCGCGACAGCTCGCGTCCGAGGCGGGCCGCGTACAGGCTGGTGACCCTCCTGCGCCTCGCCTCGGGCGACGGCCACAGCGCCACGAGTGCGCCGGCGATGCCGATCGCGCCGCCGATCCAGATCCATGCCACGAACGGCGAGACGATCATCCGGAAGAGCGCCGGCGGCGGGTTCTTCGTGTAGGAGCCGATGATCGCGTCGATCACGAGCGCCTGGACGTTGGGGTTCGAGCTACCGAACTTCTTGTCCGCGACGATGATCGCGGGGTTGAGCTTGCTGAGGTCGGGCTGGATCGCCGTCCACACGGTGCGCGTCAGGCCCCAGCGCATCGAGATCACGCTGTTCTCCTCGCCCGCGAAGTAGCGGGCGATGCTCGGGCCGCTCTGCGCGGGGAAGTAGTTGCGCGAGGGCGCGAGGGTGAAGTGCTTGCTGCCCTTGCGGATGTCGAGCACCGCGCCGGCGGTGATCGGCGCGCCGGTGCCGGCGCGGTCGCTCACGAGACCGGACGTGGCGCGGCGGTAGGTGACCGTGTACCCGCCGATCTTGGTCGATTGCCCGACCTTCAGCCGCACGTCCTGGTGGTGCGCGAACGAGGACGAGGCGGCCACACCGATGAACAGCAGCGCGATCCCCCCATGCACCACGTAGCCGCCGTAGCGCCTGCGATTACGGCCTACGAGCTTGAACAGCGCGGTGCCGAATGCCTCGCCGGACACCGACGAGCGCGCCTTCGCCCCGCGCCAGAACTCCTGCGCCACCACCGCCACCACGAACGAGGCGAGCACGAACATGATCAGCGACGGCACGTCGCCCGACGCGTTGGAGAGGGCGAGCAGGAGTACAAGCGCAACCCCGGCCGCCACGAGCGGCAGCATGAGCACGCGCCGCATGCCCGCGAGCGTGACCCTCCGCCACGCGATCACCGGGCCGATGCCTGACAGCAGCACAAGCACGAGCGCCAGCGGCACCGTGTAGCGGTCGAACCACGGCGGTCCCACGCTCGCCTTCGTGCCGGTCACCGCCTCGGAGATGAGGGGGAAGAAGGTGCCCCAGAAGATCACGAAGCAGAGCCCGACGAGCACGAGGTTGTTCATGAGGAAGAACGCCTCGCGCGAGAAGAAGGAGTCGATCTTCGCCTCCGACTTGAGGTCGTCGAGCCGGCTGATCACCAGCGCCGCGGAACCGGCGAGCACCACGCCTATGAACACGAGAAACGGCACGCCCAGCGTGGAGGCGCCGAAGGCATGGATCGAGTCGAGCACGCCCGATCTGACGATGAACGTGCCGAGCAGCGCGAGCACGAAGGTGGAGATGATCAGCGAGACGTTCCACACCTTCAGCATCCCGCGTTTCTCCTGCACCATGATCGAGTGCAGGAACGCGGTGCCGGCGAGCCACGGCATGAGGGACGCGTTCTCCACCGGATCCCACGCCCAGTAGCCGCCCCAGCCGAGCTCGGAGTAGGACCAGAGCGCGCCGAGCATGATGCCCACCCCGAGGAAGGTCCACGCGATGAGCGCGAAGCGGCGGGTGGAGCGGATCCACTCCGCGTCCGTTCGGCGGGTGATGAGCGCCCCAATGCAGAACGCGAACGGGATCGTGAATCCCACGTAGCCCGAGTAGAGCATCGGCGGGTGGAACATCATCGCCGGATGGCGGAGCAGCGGCTCGAGGCCGTTGCCCTCCACCGGGGCCGGCGAGAGCGTGTCGAACGGGCTCGAGTAGAACACCATCAGGCTGAGGAAGAAGCCCGCCACCACGGCGAGGGTGGCCTGCGCGTACGGCGCGATGTCGTGGTGGCGGTGGCGTGTGAGCCGCAGCACCACGCTCGAGAAGATCGAGAGCACCAGCGCCCACAGGAGCAGCGAGCCGGCCTGGCTCGACCACATGGCCGTGAGCTTGTAGAAGGTGGGCGTGTCCGTGGACGAGTTCTGCGCCACGAGCGAGTACGAGAAGTCGTTGCGCAGGTAGGCGCTCTCCAGGATCACCACCGCGAGGATCGTCATCCCGGCCAGGCAGTAGAAGGCGTGCCGCCCGGACACGACGAACTGCCTCTGGCCCGTGCGTGCGCCGTAGACCGACGCGACGGCCGCGTAGACCATCGTGAGCAGCCCCACGACGAGGCACGCGTAACCGACGTCTGCCACTACGTTTTGCTGCCGTTAGGCGCGGCCTGGAACTTCGACGGGCACTTGGTCACAAGCGAATCGCGCTCGCCCACGAAGGTGCCGCCGCGCACCGTGCCCTTCACGATGATCTCGCGGCCGGCGCGGAACGGGTCGGGCACCTCGCCCGTGTACGTCACGGGCAGCGCGGCCCCCGTGCCGTTGCGATCGCGGACCGCGAAGCGCATCGAGTCACCGTTGCGCACGATCGATCCCGGCACCACCTTTCCGGTGAGCTGGTAGGACTGGCCCGGGCTTGCGGAGCGCAGCAGCTGGGACGGCTGCTTGGCGTCCGTTGCGGCGCTGAAGCTCGTGTAGATGAGGGCCCCGGCGAGGAGCATCGCGGCTGTGAGCGCGATGACCAGCCGAAGGCGGCGCTTGCGACTGGGGTCCATCTGCCGCTGATTATGACGGCAGTGGATTAAGAGGCAGTTGTTACCACGCGGACTAGCCGCGGCGGGATGGATGCCCCTCGCCGGGCCACGGAGACAGGATCAGGAGCAGCCGGGCGTCGGAGTGCGCGCGCACCTCGTGCCGCTCGTTCGGCTCGAAGTGCACAAGTAGGCCCGCGCCGCCGTTCTCGGTCCGGCCGTTCTGCTGGATCTCCACCTCCCCGGCAACCACCACGACATACGCGCGCTCGTGCACCTGATGGTCTTGGAGCTGCTCGCCTCCGGGTAGGTTGATCGCGATCACGCGTGTCTCATCATCGGAACGCAGGATCTGCGGGTGATGCGGTTCGATGTCGAGCGAGCGGATGTCCCAGCTATCCAATTGAGCCTCCTGTTAGCCGTCTGACGGGGTGATGATGACGCAATGCCCGCCTTCGCTGCCCTCCTAACGACCCTCGCGCTGCTCGTCCCCGCGCCGCGCCCGCACATCGTGCAGAAGCGCATCCCGTTTCCGCCCAAGCGGGAGCGCGAGATGCGCAGCTACGCGATTCGCCACTACGGCATCCACACGTTCCTGCTCCGCAATCCGAAGGTGATCGTCGAGCACTACACGGAGACGACGAACTTCGGTTCGGTGTGGAACACGTTCGCCCAGGACGTGCCGGACGTGGAGCTGCACGAGCTGCCCCAGGTGTGCGCCCACTTCGTGATCGATCGCGACGGCACGATCTACGAGCTTGTGCCGCCCAGCATCATGTGCAGGCACACCGTCGGCCTCAACTGGACCGCGATCGGCATCGAGCACGTGGGGATGAGCGACGCCCAGGTGATGGGCGACCGCCGCGAGCTGCGCGCTTCGCTCGCCCTCACCCGCTGGCTCCAGAGCCGCTACGGCATCCTCACGCGCAACGTGATCGGGCACGCCGAGAGCCTGTCGAGCCCGTACCACCATGAGCGCGTCCGGGCGCTGCGCAGGCAGACGCACGGCGACATGCGGCACCCGACGATGGTGCGCTATCGCCGGCTACTGCGAGCGGGATAGAAGCGACTCCACCCGCTCGCGCAGCTCGGCCGGGCTGAAGGGCTTCTTGATGTAGTCGTCGGCTCCCACCTGGTAGCCGTAGCTGGCGTCGCCGCCGCCGGCTCGGGCCGTGAGCAGGATGAGCGGCATGGTGGCGGCGCGCTCGTTGCCGCGGAGCCGCTTCACCACCTCGTAGCCGTTCAGGCCCGGCATCATCACGTCGAGCACCGCCAGGTCGGGCAGGCGCTCCTCCGCCAGCGCCAGGGCCTCGTCCCCGTCGCGTGCCTGGATCACGTCCATGTCGCCGCGCGAGAGCTGCAGCGAGACGAGCGAGAGGATGTCCTCGTCGTCGTCCGCCACGAGCACGAGCGGCCTCGTGCGCACCTCACCTGCGCTCATGGCGACAGCCTAATGAGCCATACAGATGTCCAGTCGCGTGAGGTTTTGGCCGATCGGTGGGTTGTGGGTGTGAAACCCGAACCAAAGGAGCCGATACAAATGCTTCGGAAACCCTTTCTCTGGACAGCAGCGCTCGCGCTCGTGGCCGTTCTGGGCCTGACGGCCCAGGCCTCGGCATCCACCGTCAAGGGCACCGTGGTCCACAGCAACAAGAGCGCCCACACCTTTGTGGTCGCCGGCCGCAAGGGCCGCCTCACCGTGCTCTCCGCGCGTCACGTGGCGCGCACCGGGAGCGTGGTGCGGGTGTCCGCGCGCAAGACGAAGAACGGGCTGAGGGTCCGCAAGATGCACGTGCGCGGGCACGCGAAGCACGCGCGGCTGCGCGGGCTCGTGACGTGGGCCAGCAAGAGCGGCTTCACCGTCGCCTCGAACGGGGCCTCGCTGCTCGTGCGCAAGTCCGGCTCGGATGACGGCGCTCCGGTGGGCACGCCGGTGCAGACCAACGTGACGATCGACGACCAGGGCGATCTCGAGGACGACAACACCCAGCAGACGGGCGACGTGCCCGCCCAGATGAAGCTCGAGGGCGTGGTGCTGAGCACGGATCCCAGCGCGGAGACGATCACGATCTCGGGTGACGACGACAGCGCCGAGGCGCAGTCGAGCGACGACGGCGGCGATCAGGGCCTGAGCCCGCAGATCGTGGTGCACGTTCCCGATGCCACCGCGTTCACGGTGGGCGACAAGGTCGAGCTGATCGTGACCGGGCCGGCCAGCGACGGGTCCTTCACGCTCGTGAAGGTGGACGAGCAGGAGAGCCAGTCCGGCGAGGACGGCGGCGACACGAACTCCGGGCAGGGCGACCTGGGCGGTGACGGCTCGGGCGACGGGTCGGGCAACACCGGCTCGGGCGACGGCTCCGGCGGCGGCAGCTAAGCCCGAAGACGGGTAGCGGGAGCCCTGTGGCGAGGGCGGTGGCGCGATCCCGCGGCGTCACCGCCCCGCCGGCTCACGCCTCGAACTGAAGACCGAGGAGCGCAATGTCGTCCCGCGGCAGGTCCTTCTCCTCGCCGGCGGCGCTCTCGAGCAGCCAGTCCAGCACGTCGCCCACGCTCGAGCGATCGACGTCGTCCATCAGCCTGCACAGCTCGTCGGGCACGAGGAAGCGGCGCGGCGCGTGGGCGTCGGTCAGGCCGTCCGTGTAGAGCACGACGAGCTCGCCCGGCTCGAGCGTGAGCCGCTCGGCGCGGAAGCTCGCGTTCTCGAAGCCGATCAGCTGGCTTGACGCTCCCCATTCGCTGCAGGGCTGATCGGCGCGCAGCAACAGCGGCGGCGGGTGGCCCGCAATCGCAAGCTCGAGCTCGAGCTGGCCGCCCTCCACCGCTCCGGCCAGGCAGGCGGCGGTGAGGAGCCGCTCGCCCGGGTCGTTCTGGGCGAGCACCGCGTCGTTGAGAGCCCTCAGCAGGTGCGCCGGGCGCGCTTCGTGCGAGGTCTCCGCACGGAGCGTGTAGCGCGCGAGCGCGCCGATCGCGGCCGCCTCCGGGCCCTTGCCCTGAACGTCGCCGATCCAGGCGACGAAGCGACCGCCCCCAAGGTCGAGCACGTCGTAGAAGTCGCCGCCCACCACGTCGCCGCGGCCGGCGGGGCGGAAGCGGGCGCCGAACACCACGCCGTCGAAATCCGGCAGCGCGGCGGGCATGAGGCTGCGCTGGAGAGCGGCGGCGGTCTCGTGCTCGCGCTCGTAGAGGAGCGCCCGGGCCACCCCACCCGCACAGCGCTCCGCCACGGCCTCGGCGAACTCCAGCTCGTCGGGCTGGAAGGCACGCGCCCTCGCGAACGTGATCAGCAGCCCTCCCAGGCAGCGCGGACCGGACAGGAGCGGCAGCGCGAGGGACGCGGCCACCCCGTGGCGTTGCCGCTCGTCCGCCAGATCCGGATAGCGGTCCCGCTGCGCGCCGCCATCGCCCACGTGAACCACGCGCCGCGTCCTCACGGCATCGGTGAGCGGGCTCCTCACCCCCAGGGACAGGTTCGTGAGGCGGCTCCGCTCCATGAGGGGCCAGCCGATTCCGGCGGACATCGTGATGGTCTGCCGTGCCTCGTCGAGCAGCGCCACCACCCCGCCGTCGCCCTCGAGCGCGAGCACGGCTTCCGCCACCACCGCACGAGTCACCTCGCTCGGCGTCGCGGCCTGCGAGATCGCGGACGCGAGGCGCTCCAGCTGGCGCGTGCGGCGGCCCGCCACGCGCTCGCGCTCGAGGCGCTCCTCGCGCTCGGTCACGTCGGTGACGATCGCCGCCACTCCCACCAGCTCGCCACCCGCCTTGCGCACCGGGAACAGGCCGACGGTGCACGTCCGCCCGCCGCCGGTGAGGCGGATGCCCGCCACCGGCCGCCCGTCGCGCAGCACGCGGCCGAAGTCGGCGGTGATGTCCGGCTGGAAGCGCCCGAACACCTCCGCCACCGTCCGGCCGGCCTGATCGGCGGCGTCACCGCCCGTCAATTCCACGAGCGCGCGGTTGCTGCGCAGGCAGCGGAGGTCCTGGTCGAAGAGGGTGAGCCCAAGCGGCGTCTGCTCGAAGATGGCCGAGAACTGCGCGGTGCTGCTCTCGGAGAGTCGCTCCAGCTCATGCGTGTGCTGCTCGAGCGAGGAGGCCATCTGGTTGAACGCCGCGGCCATGTCCCGCAGCTCGGCAGCTCCCTGGGGCTCCACGCGCTCCTCGAGCCGCCCCGCCGCAAGGCGCCGCGCACTGCGGGCGAGCCGCCGCAGCGGCTCCGCGACGAAGCGGCTGGCGTACGCGCCGCTCAGAATCACCATCAGCACGAGCAGGGCCAGGGCGGCGATGGTGAGCAGCCGCGCGCGGTGGGCCGCCGAGTTCGCGGCTGCCCGGCGCTTCGCCTGCAGCGCGTCCTCCACGGCCGTGAAGCGGCTGAGGGTTCCGCGGATCTGGTCCACCCGATTCCTGCCCTCGGAGAGGCGCCGCAGGCCGATCCGGCGATCGGCGCCCACCGCCGCTATGAGCGGTACCGCGTAGTCGCTCACGTACGAGTCGAGCTGAGTCATCAGTTGACGTGCCAGCGCCGCCTGCGAAGGAGTGTCCTGCACGAGTGACTCGAGCTTCCTGAGCCGGTCGGGCTGCGTGGTGCGCGCTCGCGTGTACGGCTGGAGGAAGCGAGTGTCGCGGCTGATGATGTAGCCGCGGAGACCGGTCTCGAGGTCGATCACGGACCCCTCCACACCGGCCGCGGACTCGAGCACGTCGGCGGAGTGCCGCGCCTGCGCGTCGCGCGCGCGGGACACATCGACTGTGTGGAGCAGGAGCCCGAATACCGCTCCCAGCGCGAGCCCGAAGAACAGCGTCGCCAGCCGCACCCGCGCGGTCAGCCCAATGCGCAGCGCGCGAGCCCGTCCCATGGGATGCATTCTGCCCCAAGCGTGCGCGCGGTGGGACAGGCCTGGACGCGCTTACGACCTTGCCGCGCCGGCCCGCCGTTTGCGGCCGGCGGCGGTGAGGCCGGCGGCGAGCGCCAGCGCGCCGAGCGCGCCGAGCAGCGGCCACGGACCGCTGCCTCCGCCGTCGCCGGCGGGCTGGCGCGCCGCGGGCCGAGGCGCCGCCGGCCTCCACACGTGGCGCGTGGGGACGTTCACGAACGCCGCGGGAGCCTCATCGGCGAGCACCGCAAGCGTGCGACCGCGGAGCCGCAGGCTCAGCTGTGCGTTCAGGGAGAGCGGCGGCAGGTCGATGCACGCCGCCTTCCTCCGAACGGTGTCGAGCGCGTGGATGAAGGGCTTCTCGCCACCGGCGTAGAGCGTGTAGGAGTAGCGGCCGTCCGGGCTCGTGACGCGGGCATATGGCATGCCCCGCATCACCTCGTCCGGCTCAGTGGCGTCCACCACCGGCCTGGGGAAGAGCCGTCCCGTGGAGGTGTCGAGCGCGCGCACCGCGTACCTCGTGAAGCTGCGGCGGCTGAGCTGGATGAGGTAGAGGGTGCGGCCGTCGGGCGAGATCGCGTCGAAGCTGAAGTCGCCTCGGAGGGTGATCACCCGCCGGAGCCTGAGCGTCCGCGCGTTCACGAGGTACAGCCGCGACGTGCTCTCCGGATAGCGCGTCCGGGGCTGGCTCAGCACCAGCGTGCGCCCGTCGCGCGAGAGACCGCCGGGCGTTCCGTCGATCGCCACCATCGGCACGCCCACCAGGCGGGGGAGGAAGTGGAAGCGCACAGGTGCCGCCCCTTTCAGCGTGAGGCGCTCGAGCATGGTTCCGTGGCGGCTCGGCAGCGCCACGTAGCGCTCGCCGGCCGAGCGCACACCGCCGATCGCCCACTGGCCCACTGGCGGGCCATCAGCTCTGGCCGTGGCGGGGAAGATCAGGAGAACGAGGGCGGCGAGAACGGCACGCTTCATGCCCCCTTATTACGCGCGCGTGTGCGCGCGAGGTCCCTACGAATGCGCGGCGGGCACGCGGCGCACGCCGGCGTGGATGCGGCGCACCGCCGCGCGAAGCTCCTCGGCCGGCACACGCTGGTTGTAGAGCGGGCTCTCTGCGCCGCGTGTGAGGAGCCGCCAGCAGAGCGCGATGCTGGTGGGGTCGGGACGGGCGCCCGGTGCCCTGAGCGTGGCCGCCAGCGCCTTGATCTCGCCGCGGCACGCATGCACTCGGCTCGCGAGGTAGACGGTGCCGGGAGCGCCCGCATTTCTCACAACGCGGTCGAGCGCGGCGGCGATGCGCCGCCTGCCGCGCGGCGCCACGAGCGATTCGCCATAGCGCCTCACCGCAGGCACGCTGTACGCCTGCTCGTTGAGCGCCAGCTCCGCGATCAGCTCGCGCCTCCGCGCGGTGTCGAACAGCGCGAGCGCCAGTAGCGCCACGGCGCCGGCGGCGAGGGCGAAACCCAGCGGGTGCGATGCCGAGAAGCATGCCGCGGCGAGGCCCGCCGCCACCGCGCTCGTGGAGAGCCGCCAGCGGCGCTGGCTCTGGATCAGCTTCACTCGAGCTGCTGCCGTGTCGACTTCCCGCGCGGTCATACCCCTGCCCTGCGGGTTTCCCCAGTCTGGGGGAACGTGAAACGCCAGGTGTGCGCCATGAGCGTCTTCTCATCAGCACCTCACCTGGGGCGTAGATGCTGCACCGCCATGGGCATGCCGCGACAGTTGCTGGCGTCGCTGGCCGTGGCCGTGGGAGCGGCGGTGATTCTCGCGAGCGCTCGTACGGAGTCCCTCGCCGTGCCAGTCGGCGTGCTGCTCGTGGTGGCGCTCGGCGTGTTCGCGCGGGCCGCCATCCGCCTCGCATCAGAGGGGGACCGCAGCCGCTCCAGCGCCGACCGGCGCTAGCGTTGCGTCATGGCCCGCGCGCGCTGGCTGACGCCGTTTCGGAGCCTGCCGATCCGAACACGGCTCACGATCGCGTTCATCGGGGTGATGGCGATCGTGCTCGCCGCCGCGGGCGTGTTCCTGTACACGCTCTACCGCAACGACTTCGACGCGCAGGATGACATCGCGTCGCAGGCCCAGGCCGCCGACGTGGCGGCGCTCGTCCACCGGGCCGGACCAGGCTCGGTCCCGTACAGCGGCGAGCGCTTTGCCCAGGTGTACGCGGCGGACGGGCGGCTGCTGACGTCGTCACGCAGAGCCGCCGGCGTACGGCTTCTCACCATTCCGGAGGCGAGGGCGGCGGCGAGGTCGCCGCAGCGGATCGAGCGTCGCGACTATCCGTTCGGCGCGGCGGGGGTGCGCGCGCTGCCGGTGAGCGGTCGCGACGAGCAGGCCGGCGTCCGCTACGCGGTGGCCGTGGCCAGCCCGCTCGCCCTGAGCGACCACGAGCGCGCCCATCTGCGGCTGCTCCTTCTGATCGCCGGGCCGCTTTCGCTCCTCCTCGCCGCCGTGGCCGGGCATGAGCTGGCGCGCGCTGCGCTGCGGCCCGTGGACAGGATGAGGGCGCGCGCCGAGCGCATCACCGAGCGGCAGCTGTCCGAGCGGCTGCCCGTGCCCGAGTCGAACGACGAGATTGCCGCTCTCGGCCTGACCCTCAACGCGATGCTCGACCGCGTGGAGGGCGCCGTGAAACGCGAGCGGCGGCTGGTGAGCGACGCAAGCCACGAGCTTCGAACTCCCCTCACGACATTGCGCGCCGAGGTGGACTACGCGCTGATGGCGGAGCGCGAGCCGGCTGAGCTGAGGGCTGCCCTGCAGTCGGCTTCGGAGGAGGCGAAGCGCATGTCGCGCCTGGCCGACGACCTGCTGGTGCTGGCGCGGGCCGATCAGGGCCGGCTCCCGCTCCACCCCGAGCCGCTCGACGCCGCCGACGTGCTGGGCGCGGCCGCTGCTCGCGCGCGCACAGCGGCCGAGATGCGCGGACGCTCGATCGTGGTGGACGAGGACATGCCGCCGATGCACGTGATGCAGGCCGACCCTGACCGCACCGCGCAGGCGCTCGACAACCTCGTGAAGAACGCGCTGCTGTATGGCGAGGGCACCATCACGCTGAGCGCGCGCGGCGATGACCACAGCGTCGAGCTGCACGTGGCCGACGAGGGGCCGGGGTTCTCGGACGGCCTCCTCGCGCGCGCGTTCGAACGCTTCGGCCGCGGTGATGAGGCACGCGCGGGCGCACCCGGCAGCGGCCTGGGGCTCGCGCTCGTGGAGGCGATCGCTCTGGCGCAGGGCGGCAGCGCGCGGGCGCGCAACCGCGAGGAGGGCGGCGCCGACGTGTGGATCTCGCTGCCCCGCGCCTAGTTGCGCAGCCGATAGCCGGCGCCGCGCACGGTCTCGATGCTGTCGGTGCCGAAGGGCTTGTCGATCTTCTGGCGGAGATAGCCCACGTACACGTCCACCACGTTCGAGCGGTTCTCGTAGTTCATGTCCCAAGCGCCTTCGAGCAACGCGGTGCGGGACAGCACGTGACCGGGCCGGCGCATGAACATCTCGAGGAGCTGGAACTCCTTGTTCGACAGCTCGATCGGCGTGTCGCCGCGCGACACGGTGCGCGACGCGACGTCGAGCATCAGGTCCCTCACGCGCAGCTGCGGTCCATGTTCGAGACCGTTCCGCCGCGCCAGCGCCCGGATGCGCGCGAACAGCTCCTGGAAGTCGAAGGGCTTCACCAGGTAGTCGTCGGCGCCTGTATCGAGGCCGTTCACGCGGTCATCGAGGGAGTCGCGCGCCGTGAGCATCAGGATCGGCGTGCGGATGCCACCGGCCCGCAGGCGCCGGCAGGTCTCGAAGCCGTCGATTCCCGGCAGGTTGATGTCGAGCACGATGCCGTCGTAGGGCGTGGCGCCCGCCATCCACAGGGCGTCCTCCCCCCGGATCGCGACGTCGGCCAGCATCCCATGCTCGCGCAGTGCCTTGCGCACCACGGAGGCGAGCTTGACCTCGTCTTCAACGACCAAGACCTTCAACGCACTGCACGATCGCAGCGGTTCCTGAAGCTCAGATGAGAAGCGGAGCCGCCGTCTCACCGGCATCTCATCGCGGCGGCCGAGCATCGCTGCACGCATCCAGCCAGTGGAAGGAAGATCGTGTCAGCAGTCCGGGCCACAAGCGAAGTTCTCCCCGCGCCTTTCCTGCCCGCTCGCGCTGGGGCGCTCCTCAGCGGGGTGAGCGTCGTGCTCCCCGCGCACAACGAGGAGCCGAATGTGATCGAGGCGATCCGCCAGGCGCTCGCCGCCACCGAGCCGCACAGCCTAGGGCAGGAGGTGATCGTGGTGGATGACGGCTCGCGCGACGGCACGCGCGAGCTCGTGGAGGCCCTTGCCGTGTTCGAGCCGCGCGTCCGCCTGGTGACGCACGAAGCGAACCTCGGCTACGGCAGCGCGGTGCGAAGCGGCATCGCGGCCGCGCAGATGGAGTGGGTGCTGCTCACGGATGCCGACCTGCAATTCGATCTCGGCCAGCTTTCGGAGTTCGTGCCATACACGCGCGAGGCCGAACTCGTGGTGGGCTACCGAGCCAAGCGCAAGGATCCGTTCATGCGGCGCCTGAACGCGCACGGGTGGAACGCTCTCGTCCACCTGCTCTTCCGCCTGCCGGTTCGAGACGTGGACTGCGCTTTCAAGCTGATCCGCAGGGACATGCTCGACGGCGCGCGCCTCGTCTCCACCGGGGCGACGATCGATACCGAGCTGCTAGCTGTGGCGCTCCGGCGAGGCGGCCGGATCGTCGAGCTGCCGGTGGCGCACCGGCCGCGTGCCGCGGGAGAGGCCAGCGGCGCCGACGTCCGCGTGATCGCGCGCGCCTTCCGCGAGATCGTCAAGCTGCGGTTGAGCACGCAGGAGTCGCAAGCGGCGCCCGAGCTGCGGCCCGTTCCCGAGCGGCGAGCAGCCTGAATGTCGGTCCAGTCCGCAGAGCCGGGTCTCGCGGTAGGCCGCGCACCGGCGGGTGAGCGCACCCTCGCGGTCGCGCCCGCCACCATCGCACTCGCCGCGATCACAGCGCTGGCCGCCGCCCTGCGCTTCCAGGGCCTGAGCGGCATGCGGCTCAACCCGTATTACGACGCCGCCGTGCGGAGCATGGGGACGTCGTGGCACGCCCTCCTCGTGGGAGCGTTCAACCCGAACGCGAGCATCGCAACCGACAAGCCGCCGCTCGACCTCTGGCTCCAGGTGGCGAGCACCAAGCTGTTCGGCTTCACCCACTTCGCCCTGCTGCTTCCCGAGGCGCTGGCGTCCACTGCCGCCGTGGTGCTGCTCTACGACCTCGTGCGGCGGGGATTCGGAAGGACGGCGGGGCTTGCGGCCGCGGCGGCGTTGGCCGTGCTGCCTGTGGACGTGATGATGGCCCGCTCGGACTCGATGGATGGCGTGATGATCGCCCTGCTCGTGCTCGCCGCGTGGCTCGTGGTCCGAGCGATCGAGAGGGAGCGCGTGCTCGAGCTGCTCGCCGCCGGTGCCGTGGTGGGGCTGGCGTTTGAGACGAAGCTGTTCGAGGCGCTCGTGCCGCTGCCCGCGCTCATGCTCCTTTACCTGGTCGGGAGCCGTCAACGCTGGGGACGTCGCCTGGGAGAGCTCGCGAGCGCCGGCCTCGTGATGGTCGGCGTGGGGCTCGCATGGCCTGCACTGTTCGCCCTTCTGGCTCGGGGCGGGAAGCCCTATCCCCTCGGCTCGAGCAACGGGAGCATCTGGAACACCATCTTCGTTTACAACGGCATCGGCCGGCTCACCAGCCAGTCCACACGCACGGCTTCCGATCTCCTCAGTCCGCCCGGCCCGCTGCGCCTGTTCTCGAGCAGCGCGTTCCACTTCAACCTTCTCGTGGGGCTCATCCTCGTCGCCGCCATCTCCTTCGCTGCGGCGGCTCTGGCCCTCGGGCTCGTCCGCCGCTCCGAGATGGGCCCGCTCCCGTTCGCGCTCGCGGTGGCGATGGGAACTTGGCTCATTGTTGGAGCGGCGGTGCTGAGCTCCATGCGGCACCTGCCGTCGCGCTACCTCGAGACGGTGGCACCCGCGGCGGCCGCGGTGCTCGGAATCGGGGTGGTGTGCGTAGCGCGGCGGGCGAGGACGAGCCTGCCCGCTCGCCTCGCGCTGGTCGCGGCCCTGGTGGCGAGCGTGCTCTACGCGCGGGCGCAGGTGGGGCTGCCCCCGGCCGCTTTCGCGGGTGCGCTCGCGGCGCTCGGCTTGCTGGCGGCAGCCCGTCTCTTCGTTCGCCGTGCCGTTCCACTCACCGCGGCGCTCGCCGCGGCCGTGCTCGTCGCGCTGTTGGCCGCTCCCCTATCCCAGTCGCTCACGCTGGTCCGCCATCGGGTTGCTGGAGGGGGAGCGCTCGGCAGCATGCCGTCGAGCACGATCGACCCGCTTTCGGCGTATCTGATGCGCCATCGAGGTCACAGCCGCTTCGAGTTCGCCGCCACGAGTGCCGCGCTCGCCGCTCCGCTGATAGTGGCCGACCACCAGCCCGCGCTCGTCCTGGCAGGCACGCCGTACCACCAGCTGGTGGGTCCGGGGCAGCTGAGGCGGGCGGCGCGCGCGGGTGAGGTGCGCTACGTGGTGGTCAGCCCGACCCCGACCAATCACCCAATCCACCCGTTCAGCGCGAGAACGCCGCGCGGGGCGCTGCCCGCGTGGGTGGTGAGCCACGGAACCGATGTCACGCGACAGGCGGGAATCAACGGCTATGGCGTGCTCTACCGGATCTAGCGTGCTGCGGCGCCTGCTGGCGCAGTACCTCCGCTTCGTCACCGTGGGCGTGTCGAACACGCTGATCAGCACGGCCACCTACGCCGTCCTCGTGCGGCTCGGCGTCCCCTACCTGGCGGCCTCCGCGCTCGCGTTCTCCCTCGGAGCGCTCAACAGCTACGCCCTCAACCGCCGCTGGACGTTCCGCTCTCGCAATCGCCGCGCTCCCGAGCTCGCGCGCTTTGCCTGCGTGCAGGCGGTCGGCCTCGCGGCGAACCTGCTTCTGCTCGCCGCGTTCGTCGGGGGCGCCGGAGCGCCTCGGCTGCTCGGTCAGCTGCTCGCGTTCCCGCTGGCGTCGGTGGTCACGTTCGCACTCAGCCGGCAGTGGGCATTCAGCCACGGGCGGCGGCGGACGGCAGCCGAAAGCGGCTGACGAAGCTCCACACCGCTGTCGCCGCCTTCACCCCGGTCGGGTCCTGCCGCGGAATCGGGTGGTTCCTGAGGCCCGCGGCGCCGGTGTCGCCGCCCGGCCAGCCGTGGTCGGTCATCGCCAGGCGAAGGTGCTCGACCATCGTTCCTCCCGCGCAGCGGTACCAGGAGAGCCTGATCACGTTCGGGCGGAGCCGCCGCCGCTCACCGTCGCCGCGGCAGTGGTCGATCGTCGTCCACTGCCGCAGGAACCCCGCCACGCTGCCGTCGTGATCAGGCCCGGTGCCGTTGTACGGAACCACCTGGTCGCGGGTGCCGTGGATCTCGAGCACCGGCAGCGGCCGCTGTGGCTGGCACGGCCCGAGCTGGCTGTAGCCGCCTGCCACGGGTGCGATTGCCGCGAGCCTGTCGGCCATCTCGCAGCCCAGGCGGGCGCTGAAGCCGCCGCCGTTCGACGCGCCCGTGGCGTACACCCGGCGCGCGTCGATGCACGCGGCATGCTCCACCTGGTCGAGCACCAGCCGCACGGCATCCACGTCCTCATGCTGGTTCGGGGGGAGCTGCCAGAAGACGTTGTGCGACGCCTGCGGATACAGGACGGCGAAGCCCTTCCGGTTGCTCAGGTTCGACAACCCGTAGTACCTGGACACGAAGCGGGCACCGTAATGCGCACCGTGGAAGGCGAGCACGAGAGGCAGCCGCCCGCGGGTGCCGCGCGGGATGTGCAGCAGCGCCTCGTGCTGCTCGCCATCGGCCACGAAGTGCAGCATCTGGTCGCCCGGACGACACAGCGATGCGCTCGGCGCTCCATCGCTGGAGGACCCGGACACGACGAAGACGAGCACGAATACCAGCGCGATGGAAAAGCCGAGAGGAAGGGTGCGAGCGTTCCTCAGCCTGGCGATGCGGAGAGGCTAGTGGCCCTTCATGAGAATCCAGATCGTCACCGGCTGGCCACTCCAGTCCACCTCATGGAACGAGCGGACCTCGTAGTTGCGGCCCGAGAGCTTCACGGTGCCGGAGGCCGGGAGCTTCGCGAACGCCGCCGAGTGCAGCGACGTCCTGAGCTGCCCGCCGCCGCGGATGAGCACCTGCACGTTCGGGTGGATCCGGTGCTCGAGCCGGACGAATCCGATCTCGTCCTGCATCGAGATCCGCAGAGTGGTGCCTCCCGGCAACGTCATCTGCGGCCCCGGCATGACGAACGGCACCCCCACGTTGATCAGCGTGGCCGGCCCGCGCCGGAGACTCAGGTAGGAGACGTGCCAGTGGTACCAGACGTACCTGTACTCGCGCTGGACGAACGCGCGCAGGCCCGCCGTGTTGCCGGACTGGAGCAGGCTCCTCAGCGTGGCGTTGGCGCCAACGGCGTGCAGCGTGTGGATCGCATGGCTGCCGCCCACCTCCGCGGTGTAGAGCTGCTCGGCGGCGGTGGTCATGCGGTCGATCTGGGTGACCTTGTGGTGCACTGGAGGCGGAGTACGCGGCACGCCTGATGCAACGGCGGCGCCGCATCCGGACGCGGTCACGCAGAGCGCAAGCCCGGCGGCGAGATGACGTGAAGCACGTGGGAGTGACATGCCGGCGAGCATGCACGCCGCCGGTGAGGTGGAGATGAGAGGCTCCGTCGCCCACTCGGATCGGCGGCCACCACCTAGAACGGGAGGCTGTGGACCGTCAGCGGGCCGGGCGGCCACGCCGCGGCGGATCGGTGCAGTGCACGCCACATGGCGAGCTGCGGCAGCTCCGCGGTGCCCTCCGCCTGTTCGACCGTGACCTTGTCACGCACCTCGGCGAAGCCGAGCTTCCTGTAGAGGCCGGCCCGGTCCTCGTGGCAGAACAGCAGAGCGAACGGCGGCCCGAGTGCGGTCGCTCTCGTGAGCGCAGCCTCCACCACCTGCCGCGCCAGCCCCCGGCCGCGATAAGGCGCGCGCACGATCACGCCACCCAGGCCCACCACCGGGAAGCGGTTGCCCTGCGCCTCCACCTCGACCTCGACCATCCCGGTGGACGCGACCAAGCTGCCATCCTCGTCGCGCAGGGCAACGTGCCGCTCCTTCGCCCGGTAAGTGAGCGTGATGCCGGCGGCATCGAAGGGGTCCTCCTCGTCCCCCTCCAGCTCCCGTTTCTGCGCCGCTGTGAGCGGCCCGAACTCCACAAGCTCCACTCCGCTATCGAACCAGATGGCGGTCTGGCAGCCTCTGCACCTTGCCGAGCGCCTCGCAGATAGCCCATAGCGGCATGCCGTTCGCAAACCCGATGTCGGAGAGCGCCGTGGACGGCGCGCTGCGTGCGCTGCCGCTGCCGCGCGGTGCGCGACTCCTCGACACAGGGTGTGGCAACGGCGAGATGCTGCTGCGCGCGCTGCGGCTGCACCCGGGAGCAAGCGGGCTCGGCGTCGACCTCGACGCCGACGCGATCGCGGAGGCGCGCCGAGGTGCAGGCGAGCTGCCGGCGGAGTTCGAGGTGCGCGACGCCGCGAGCGTCGACGGCAGGTTCGAAGCCGTCATCAACGTCGCCTCGTCGCACGTGCACGGGGGCTTCCCAGCGGTGCTCGAGGCGTTGCGCTCGCTGGCGCCTCTGGCTCTCTACGGCGAGGGCTTCTGGCGGCAGCCACCCACTCCCGAGTTCCTCGCGGCGCTCGGCGGCGCGACGGAGGACGAACTGCCGGATCTGGCCGGGCTGCGCTCGGCGATCCATGCCGCCGGCTTCCAAATCCTCCACGAGGCGCTCGCAAGCGATGCCGACTGGACGCGCTACGAGGAGACGCTGGCGGCGAACGCAGAGCGGCACGGCGGTGAAGAGTCGCTCGCGTACGCCCGCCGCATCCGCCAACGCCGGGGCCTCCCGGGCGGAACGGACACTCTGGGATTCGCGCTGTGCGTGCTGCGAAGTGCCACCTGGGTTTCTGCGGCATAGCACGGACGCGCTGAGTGGATGTCGCGGATGGCAGCGCGCGGCGACTGGACCACACTGCGCCCATGCGCTCAGACGGTCACGCCCAGCCGATGCGGCGCCGTCTCTACACGGGTGGCCGCCCCGGTCGCCTGGCGCGACTCCTCAATCGAGGGCAGGCGGTGCTGCACTCCGCGGGCGTCTGGCCGAGCCGGTTGGCCACATTGGAGGTCGCCGGCCGTCGGAGCGGCCGGCGCATCGCGCTGCCCGTGGTCATCGCCGAGTTCGAAGGCGAGCGCTACCTCGTGGCCATGCTCGGGGACCGGACGGGCTGGGTTGCCAACGTTCGCGCGGCTGATGGGCACGCCGTGCTTCGCCACGGTAGGCGTGAGGAAGTCCGCTTGCTGGAGGTAGCGCCCGCGGACCGTGCGCCGATCCTGCAGCGCTACCTGCAGGTCGCGCCGGGCGCACGCGCCCACTTCCCGGTCGATCAGCGAGCTCCGCTCAGTGAATTCGAACCCATCGCACCGCAGTACCCCGTCTTCCGCATCACCACAGAGGAGCGGCTGTGACATCGGTCGTGCACAGGATGGGGGCGACTCGCATCGGGATCTGGATTATCGGTCGCGTGTTCTCGCCGCTGCAACAGCGCCTGCTGCTGGCCACCGGCGGGCGTGTGTCGCTCACCGGGAAGCTGCCGGTTCTGTTGCTCACGGCAACCGGCCGTCGATCGGGACGCCCACGGACTGTCCCACTGTTCTACCTGCGCGACGGCGACGATCTGATCGTCTGCAACGTTCGTCCCCCGTCTGAACCCCCGAACCCCTGGCCTCTCAACCTACGGGCGAACCCGCACGTGGTGGTGCGGATCGGGGGCACCACCGAGCGACGGGTCGCCCGAGAAGCCGGAGAGCAAGAGGTAGCCACGTACTGGCCACAGTTGATCGAGATGTGGCCCGCATACGAGCGGTTCTTCGCCGAAACGCGTAACCGAAGCATCTTCGTGTTGCGGCGTGGTGACCGCGAGGCTGCCGGAGTGAAGCGGACGACGGGCCTCGAACCCGCGACCTTCGGCTTGGGAAGCCGACGCTCTACCAACTGAGCTACGTCCGCGTTGAGGGCCCAGTCTAGCCCGGCTCAGGTCAGGCCGCGAACCGCCGCGCGGCCCCTCTCTCGCGCCGCCGGATTACCCTAGAGACGG
>DASUWY010000059.1 GCA_036378175.1 Thermoleophilaceae bacterium | reverse complement strand
CGCGCGCTCGGTCCACGAGGTGGCGCGCGACCTCGTCGGCTGCGTGGTCCGGCATGACGGCGCCGCCGGCCGGATCGTCGAGGTCGAGAGCTACCACCAGGAGGAGCCCGCCTGCCATGCATTCATCGGCCCGCGGCCGCGCACCGAGGTGCTGTTCGGCCCGCCCGGGTTCGCATACGTCTATCGCTCGTACGGCATCCACGCGCTGCTCAACGCCGTGGCTGAAGATGAGGGCGTCGGCGCGGCGGTGCTGATCCGCGCACTCGAGCCGATCGACGGCATCGACATCATGCGCGAGCGGCGGCGCCTCCACGACGTGAATCAGCTCTGCAACGGGCCGGGCAAGCTCACGCAGGCGCTTGGAATCGGCCTGGACCTCAACGACACCTCGCTCCTCGGCGACGGCCCGATCGAGATCCTCCCGCCGCAGAACGGAGACCGTCCGCCGGAGCTCGCGATCGGCGAGCGGATAGGGATCACGAAGGCCGTTGAGCTGCAGTGGCGTTTCTGCGATCCGAGGAGTCGCAGCGTTTCGAAGCCCTGGCCTGCGGCCATGGCGGCCGGAGGCCGGAGGTCGGAGGCCAGAGGGGCTGGGGCCTAGCCGGTTGGGGTTGCTCCGCCCGTGCCGCCGCCGGTACCGGGCGCGGGGGTCTGCTGCGCCGGTGGCGTTTGCTGCGGCGCGGGGGTTTGCTGTTGCGGCGTCTGCTGCTGTGGGGTCTGGTTGTTCGTCTGCGGCGTCTGCGCCGGCGCCTGCGGGGTTGTGGTGGCGCCGCCGCCGGTGCCGCCGGTCGCACCGCTGCTCGGCACCACCGGCGCGGACGGGGTCGTGGTGCCGGTCGACGGCGTGAGCGGGTTCTTCTTCGGGTTCCGGGCGTTCAGGATGTTGAGCGCCGCCACCATGAAGTCGTGGAAGATGCCGGCTGGATAGGTGCCGCCCTCAACCGGGCCGCCGCGGTACTGAGTCTTCATCGGGATGAGCTTGTCCGGGTAGCCCACCCACACCGCCACGGTGTAATGGCTGTCGAAGCCGATGAACCAGGCGTCGCCATAGTTCTCGGTCGTGCCGGTCTTGCCGTAGATCGTGTCGTTCGGGATCTGGGCGGCCGTAGCCGTACCGTGTGTCACCGGACCCTCCATCACGAGCTTCGCCTCCTGGGCGATGCTCGATGGGATCACCTGAATCGACCTGCGCCTGTACTTCACGAGGTGGTGGCCGCTTGCGGTGCGCACGTCTTCCACCGCCACCGGCCCGTCCTTCCAGGCCGGCAGGTTGCTTGTCACCCGCTTGCCGTCGTTCGCGATAGTCGAATACGCGTAAGCCATCTCCAGCGGGTTGAGCCCGTCCTTCAGACCACCGAGCGTCATCGCCAGGTTCGTGGATACAGGTGTGTGGATACCGAGCTTCTCCGCGAGCCGCGCGATCCGATGCGTGCCGATCTGGATCCCCACCCGCGAGAACACCGAGTTGTCCGAGTACGCGAAGGCGTTCGCGAGCGAGACCGACCCGAGGTAGCTGTCCTCGAAGTTGTGCACCGGGAACAGTTCGTGCTTCGACACGTGGAAGGTCACGGGCGCCGAGGGCCACACGCTGCCGGGCGAGATGCCGCGCAGCAGCGCCTCGACGAGCGTGAACGTCTTGAAGGACGAGCCGGGCTGGCGGTGCCCGTCGGTTGCGATGTTGAACGGGTGGCTGGCGTAGTCGTTGCCGCCGACCATGGCGCGCACCTCGCCGGTCTTGTTGTCGATCGCCACGAGTGAAGCGCTCGGCCCGACGCCGGCCAGGCGCCCATTGATCGCGTTCACGGCGGCCGCCTGGAGCTGCGGGTCGAGGCTCGTGCGGATCTTCAGGCCGCCCCCGAACACGCGCCCCGAGCCAAGCCGGTCCACGAGCTGCTGAGTGACCCAGGTTGAGAAGTAAGGCTGCGACGAATCCGGCCGCGGCGGGTGGACGTTCTCCCTGGAGGGAAGCGCCTGGATGATCGCCTGCTGGTACTGGCCCGGGCTGATCATGCGCTGCTGGAGCATCAGCCTGAGCACCAGGTTGCGCCGGTCGAGCGCGGCGCGCGGGTTCGTCACGGGATTGAAGGCGCTCGGTGACGCGATGATGCCCGCCAGGAGCGCCGCCTGATCGGGCGTGGCGTTGGCGGCGGCGCGCTCATTCGGGTCGTAGTGGGTCTGCGGCCCGCCGAAGTAGGTGCGCATCGCGGACTCGATGCCGTAGGCGCCGTTCCCGAAGTACACCGTGTTCAGGTACTCGCCGAGGATCTTCTGCTTCGACCACTGCTTCTCGAGGTGGTAGGCGAGCGCTGCCTCGCGGAGCTTCTCGAAGATCGTGCGGTTGTTCTGGGCCGCGAGCGCGTTCTTCACGAACTGCTCGGTGATCGTCGAACCGCCCTGCACCGCGCCGTGGTGGGTGAAGTCGGCGAACGCGGCGCGCACCATTCCCCGCCAATCCACGCCCTTGTGCGTGTAGAAGCGCTTGTCCTCGATCGCGATGACAGCGTTCTTGATGTTCGGCGAGATGTCCTGAGGGTCGATCAGGATCCGGTTCTCGTTGCCGGTCAGGCGCGCCAGCGGCGACCCGTTGTCCGCGACCAGGACCGAGTTGCGCGCCGCCCTGAACTCCGCGCTGTTCTCGAGCGAGGGAATCTCGCTCGCCACCGCCATCATCATCCCGAAGACGGTCGAGATGAACGCGAGGATCCCCAGCCCGAGCAGGACGAAGAACAGGCGGAGCTTCTTGATCTTGCGCTTGGGCTTGTTCGGCCTGCCCGGTCCGCCGTTGCGACCGTTACGTCCGGGGAGGCTGACCGGCTCCGCGTCAGCGGAGGTTGGCCCCGTTACTGTCGGCGTCGAATCCGGCATGCAATAGAGGGACGTGCCCTGCTCCCATCACGGGAAATCGGGGGGCGGCGGCCCGTTGAGCTCCGTCCGACGAGGGCGGGAGTCTAGCATTGCGACCGTGACGGAACCGGAGGCCTCGGACGCCCACTTCCTGCTCCGGAACGCCGTGGACGCGCTGCCCGAAGGCGCTCTGGAGCAGCAGCTCAAGGAGGGCCGCCCGCTCCGGGTGAAGCTGGGCATCGACCCCACGGCGCCGGACATCCACCTCGGCCACAGCGTGGTCCTGGGCAAGCTGCGCGAATTCCAGGACCGCGGCCACACGGTCGTGCTGATCGTGGGCGACTACACGGCGCGGGTGGGCGATCCGAGCGGGCGTTCGAGCACGCGCCCGCAGCTATCCGGCGAGGAGATCGACCGCAACGCGAAGACCTACCAGGAGCAGGCCCTCAAGATCCTCGATCCGGAGCGAACCGAGCTGCGCTTCAACGGCGAGTGGCTCGACATGGCTGCCGAGGACCTGTTCCGCCTGGCGCGGACAGCCACGGTTGCGCAGATACTCGAGCGCGACGACTTCGCCAAGCGCTGGGACGCGCGCGAGCCGATCTCGGTGCTCGAGCTTCTGTATCCGTTACTTCAGGGTTACGACAGCGTGGCGATCGAGGCCGACGTGGAGCTCGGCGGCACCGACCAGAAGTTCAACCTGCTGCTCGGGCGCGACGTGCAGACCGCCTATGGGGTCAAGCCCCAGTCCATCCTCACCATGCCGATCCTGCCCGGAATCGACGGGGTGCAGCGGATGTCGAAGACCACCGGCAACTACGTGGGGATCACCGATCCTCCCGAGGAGATCTTCGGCAAGCTCATGCGGATTCCGGACGGGGTGATGCCGCTCTACTACGAGCTCCTGCTCGACCGCCAGGTGGATCCCTCGCGGCCCGCTGTGGAGTCCAAGCGGGCGCTCGCGCGTGAAATATGTGCCCGCTACCACGGTGAGGAGGCCGCACGCGAGGCGGAGGCGCATTTCGACCGCCTTCACGTGGAGCGGGGCCTGCCCGACGAGGTGGAGGAGGCTGTGCTGCCGGCGGACGACCCGATTCACCTCCCTGCGCTGATCCGCGACCACTTCGGCGTATCGGGAGCGGAGGCGCGGCGGCTGCTCGCCCAGGGGGGCGTCCGGCTTGACGGCGAGGCCCTCGACGGGGGCGAGCTCGACGTGCCTGCGGCCCGCCTCGACGGCGCCGTTCTCCAGCTCGGCAAGCGCCGATTCAAGCGCTTCCGGGCGGCTGCCGATAACGGTGGGCCGGCGGCCGGCGCAGGGGATTGACGCTTCTGCAAGCGGGTCGCTATGCTTCTCGGTCCCCAGATGGCCACCATCAAGACCACCCGGGAGGAAGTCACCGCATAAAGCTCGCGGCACAGCGAGACGGATCTGCGGGGCCTCCCAGGGGGAGGCCTTTTTGATGGCCGAAGGGGCGAAGTGTCTAGACTTCCGGCGGAATCACCGCCATCTGAGGCGCGACGGTCTTTGAAAACTCAACAGCGTGCGATCACGAGGCTCGGTCTCGAGTCTCATTGGTCGCGTCCAGGTTCGACCCGTCGCCCTGCCGTTCTGCGGTAGCCGGCGACGGCCAGATACAAAACCTCGTCAAGTCCGAGGGAGGCCGCCACGTGTACGGCGGCGCCCGGTTCGTACGGACCTGACACCTCTTTGTAAAGGCTTGTGCCCTACGGGGCACGACCAACTTTTACGGAGAGTTTGATCCTGGCTCAGGACGAACGCTGGCGGCGTGCTTAACACATGCAAGTGGAGCGACGAACC
>DASUWY010000058.1 GCA_036378175.1 Thermoleophilaceae bacterium | reverse complement strand
CGGCTTCCTGCCGAAGGAGCGCGTCGACAACGCCGTGGAGGAGGCGCGCGCGAGCGGCCGCACGCCCGAGCAGGTGCTGCTCCAGGCGGGCGCGCTGAACGCCGACCAGCTCGCGCGCGCCACGGCCGAGCGCTTCGGCCTCGACCACGTGGACCTGACGATCTACCGGCCGGACCTCGGCGCGGTGAACCTCGTGACCGCGCAGGCCGCGCGCCGCTACAACGCGGTGCCGATCGGCTTCGACGAGGGCGTGCTGCTCGTGGCGATGGCCGACCCGTCGAACGTGCTCGCGCTCGACGACCTCAAGCTGATGACCGGCCACGAGCTGCGGCCGGTCGTGGCGTCCGCTGAAGACGTGGCCGCGCTGATCTCGCGCATGAACCGCCTGGACGACGCGATCGCCGAGGCGGTGCAGGAGGACGACTCCGAGGACCTCGCGCTCGTCTCGGACATCCGCGAGTCCGCGGACGACGCGCCGGTGATCAAGCTCGTGAACTCGATCATCGCGCAGGCGGTGCAGGACGGTGCCTCCGACCTCCACTTCGAGCCGGACGCAAGCAGGGAGATGCGCGTGCGCTTCCGCGTGGACGGCGTGCTCAGCGAGTCCACCACGATCCCGCGCCGCATGGTGGCGGGCGTGATCTCGCGCGTGAAGATCATGGCCAACCTCGACATCGCCGAGAAGCGGCTGCCGCAGGACGGCCGCGTGTCGCTCGTGATCGAGGGACATCCGATCGATGTCCGCGTGGTCACGTTGCCGTCGGTGCACGGCGAGGGAATCGTGATGCGCGTTCTCGACAAGGAGTCGGTGCTCCTCACGCTCGACAGCCTGGGCATGCGCGACGACGCGCGCGACCGCTTCGAGGCCGCGTTCAACCAGGCCTACGGCGCCGTGCTGGTCACCGGCCCGACCGGTTCCGGTAAGTCCACAACGCTCTACGCGGCGCTGAACGCGATCAACTCGCCCGAGAAGAACATCATCACGATCGAGGACCCCGTCGAGTACCAGATGGACGGGATCAACCAGATCCAGGTGAACCTGCGCGCAGGCCTCACCTTCGCGCAGGGGCTGCGCTCGATGCTGCGTGCCGACCCTGACGTGATCATGGTCGGCGAGATCCGCGACACCGAGACCGCGAAGATCGCGGTGGAGTCCGCCCTCACCGGCCACCTCGTCCTCTCGACGCTTCACACCAACGACGCGCCGTCGGCGATCACTCGCCTCACCGAAATGGGGATCGAGCCCTTCCTCACCGCCTCGGCAGTGGACTGCGTAGTGGCGCAGCGCCTCGCGCGCACGCTCTGCAAGCACTGCAAGCAGCGCACGGTGCTGTCCGTGGACGCACTCCGGGGCGCGGGCTTCGAGGCCGTGTTCGACATCGAGGCATACGAGCCGGTGGGCTGCTCGCGCTGCTCGCACACGGGCTACAAGGGCCGTACCGGCATCTACGAGGTGATGGTGCTGAGCGACGAAATCCGCTCGATGACGATCGAGCGCACCTCGGCCGACGTGATCCGTGCAAAGGCGGTCGAGGAGGGCATGCGCGTGCTGCGCGCGGACGGTCTCGAGAAGGTCCGTCTTGGCCTCACGTCTATCGCAGAGGTTTCAAGGGTCACGTGATTCGCGGATCTGCCGATAAGGAGAACGATGTTCGACTTCGCTGACGTACTGCTCGACGTCCTGAGGCTCAAGGCCTCCGACCTCCACCTCACCGCCGGCTCGCCTCCGATGGTGCGTGAGAAGGGCCGTCTGCGCGCGCTCGACTACCCGGTCCTCACGCCGCAGCAGACGCGGGAGATCATCTACTCGATCCTCACGAACGACCAGCGCAAGAGGCTCGAGAACGACTGGCAGATCGACTTCGCGTACTCGATCCCCGGCCAGGGCCGCTTCCGTGTGAACGCCTACTTCCAGCGCGCCTCGCTGGGTGCGGCGTTCCGTCTGATCCCCAACGAGATGCCGGAGCTCGACACCCTCGGGCTACCGCCGGTGCTCCGCGACTTCACGAAGAAGCCGCGCGGGTTCGTGCTCGTCACGGGCCCCACGGGCTCCGGCAAGTCCACCACGCTCGCGGCGATGCTCGACGTGATCAACAAGGAGCGCCACGAGCACATCATGACCATCGAGGATCCGATCGAGTTCCTCCACCGTCATCAGAACTGCATCGTGAACCAGCGCGAGCTGGGCGCCGACGCTCAGAGCTTCGCGCTCGGCCTCAAGGCCGCGCTGCGCCAGGACCCGGACGTGATCCTCGTGGGCGAGATGCGCGACCTCGAGACGATCGCCACCGCGCTCACCGCGGCGGAGACCGGCCACCTCGTGTTCGCCACCCTGCACACGCAGGACACGGCGCAGACCGTGGACCGCATCGTGGACGTGTTCCCGCCCGCGCAGCAGCACCAGGTGCGCGTGCAGCTGTCGGTGTCGCTCCAGGGAATCGTCACCCAGCAGCTTCTTCCCACCGCCGACGGCCAGGGCCGCGTTTGTGCAACCGAGATCCTGGTGCCCACGCCGGCGGTGCGAAACCTGATCCGCGAAGGCAAGACCCACCAGATCTACTCAGCCCTCCAAACGGGCGGCGCTCACGGCATGCAGACGATGGACGCCTCGCTTGCCGACCTCGTGCGCCGTCAGAAGATCACCCGCGAGCTCGCCGAGGCGCGCTCCTCGAGCCCCGAGGAGCTCCGCCGCCTGATGGGCACGGTGCGGGTGGCCTGACGCGATGTCGACCTTCGCATTCAAGGCGCTCGACCTCACCGGCGCCGCCACGCGCGGCGAGGTGGAGGCCGAGGACAAGCAGTCGGTTGCGGCGCAGCTGCGCTCGAAGGGTCTGATCGTTCTCGACATCGAGGAGCAGAAGCCCACCGATGTCGGCGACCTCCTCGGCCGCTTCAAGAAGGTCAAGCCGCACGAGCTCACCGTCGCCACGCGGCAGCTCTCAACGATGATCTCGTCAGGCATGTCGCTCCTGCGCGCGCTGTACGTGCTGGAGGACCAGGCGGAGAACGACAAGCTCAAGGAGGCGTTCTCGCAGGTCCGCAAGGACGTGGAGGCGGGCATCTCGCTGTCCGAGGCGCTCGCGCGGCACCCCGACATCTTCAATGAGCTCTACGTGGCCATGGTGGCCGCGGGCGAGACGGGCGGCATCCTGGAGGGCACGCTCACGCGCGTGGCCGACCAACTCGAGAAGGACGACTCGCTCCGCCGCCAGGTGAAGGCCGCGATGATGTACCCGACGATGATCGCGAGCTTCGCGGGCCTCGTGATGATCGCGCTCGTGGCGTTCATCGTGCCCGTGTTCGCGAAGGTGTTCAAGGACTTCGGCGGCAAGCTGCCCGCCATCACGCAGGTGACGGTGAACATCTCGCATCTGGTCACCGGCCGCTGGTACGTCTGCATTCTCGGCGTCTGGGCCATGGTGTGGGGCTTCCGCAAGTGGAAGTCCAGCGAGCGCGGCCGCGAGCAGTGGGACCGCTTCAAGCTGAAGATCCCGTGGAAGATCGGCGACACCGTGCAGAAGATCGCGCTCGCGCGCTTCTCGCGCACGTTCTCAGCCCTCGTCGCGGCCGGCGTGCCGATGCTCGAGGCGATCGAGATCACGGGCCGCACCTCCGGTAACAAGGTGATCGAGAAGGCCATGGCCGCCGTGAAGGAATCGGTCACCGGCGGCGGCACCGTGTCGGCGCCGATGCGCACCGCTCCCGAGGCGTTCCCGACGATGGTCGTGCAGATGCTGGCCGTCGGCGAGGAGACCGGCGCCATGGACACGATGCTCTCGAAGATCGCCGACTTCTACGAGGACGAGGTGGCCGCCGCCATCAAGGCGCTCACGTCGATCCTCGAACCGCTGATGATCATCATCGTGGGCGCGATGGTCGGCTTCATCGTCATCTCGATGTACATGCCGCTGTTCAAGGTCTACGACGCGATCAAGTAGCGGCGGCTGTCGCCGACGCGCGCCGGCGCGCGGGGAATTCAATGTCTGGGAGTCGGCGGACGCTGCCAACGGCTTCTTCACAGACGAACTGCGCAAGGGAGTGACCGACACGTACGGCGTGGCACCCACGATCGACTTCGTCGAGATCGCTCAGCTCGTTGACAACTCCGGCGCTTCGCAACAAGCCTGACCGCCGATCAACCACCCGCGGCGGCAGCGGCACGCTCCGCAGTGAAGCGCGTGGCCTGCGTGACGGCCGCGAAGCCGAGTCGCTCGTACATCCGCTGGCCGGCGCCGCTTGCGTCGAGAGAAGCGTTCCGCGCTCCGGACCCTCGGGCCGCGCGCAGGGCATGTGAAGTCATCGCCAGCCCGATCCCTTGCCGGCGGCACTCGGGATCCGTGTTGACGAAGAACACGCGGGCCGCCGGCCCGACCGCGTCGCAGCCGGATGTCGCGCGCACAGTACCGTCGGTGGCGACTGCCGCGAACAGGCGTACCGTGCGTGACAACGACCGCAGATAGTCGGCGAATGTGGCAGCGGGGCCGGCGATCCGCGGATCCGCCCGCATCGCGGCAGCCACCGCTTGGTCGAGCGGCACGGCGTCAGCAGCGTCGGCGGAGGTTCTCCGGACTGGCTGCAACTTCAGGCCGCGAGGCAATGCGAGCACGGGCAGCGCCGCCAGGTCGGGGCAAACCATCGCCCTCGCCGTGTGGGATCTCGTCCAGGCCGGATGCTGGTCCATGACGTCCAGGCAGCGCGGTGATTCACCGAGGACGTTCACAGTCCCGGCGTCCACGTCTCGCAGCAGCGAGGGGAGTAACTCGCGAGCCCGGTCGTCGGTCACGAGTAACCGCGCGAACGGAGCGTCTGCGCAGGGCAGCAACCCATGCACGCCCGGCTCATCCACCTTCGCCTGGCCGGGCCGCCGCATGGACTCGCAGCGCACGACGAACCCGGCGACGTACACATCGAGCAGTCCAGCCGGCACCGCTTCACCATACGCGGAGCAGGAGCTGTGCCGTGGCCGTCAGCCCAGGCGCTGGTTCGACATGTCGTCCGTCGCCTGCCCGCGGCCGCCTGGTCACGGCCGCGCTGCCCGCGCCCAGGAAGGTCCCGGCGCGCCCGGTGGCGAAGCCTGCGGAGTGCCCTGCGTCTATCTGCTCCGCTGCAGTGACGACACGCTGTACTGCGGCTGGACGACCGACCTCGAGCGGCGGTTGGCGCAGCACCAGTCCGGGAGGGCGAGTCGCTACACCCGCGCGCGCCGGCCGGTGACCCTCGCACTCGAGATCCCGGTGGCCGACCGGTCGGCGGCCCTGCGGGAGGAGGCTCGGATCAAGCGACTGTCGCGTGCCGCGAAGCTGGCGCTGATTTCGCGCTAGCTGCTCATTCCGTCACGCGAGCGAGCCGGCGAAGCCGCTGTTGGGCCACGGGAGAGCCGCTCGTGGCGGCTCTCCCGTGATTTCTTCTCAGCGCGTCGCCTACGGGTCGATCGTCCCGGCGTTGAATGTCAGGACGTCTGTTCCGGGTGGCTGCTGGATGTGCAGAACGACGTTGGTGTACGTCAGCGACGTTCTGCGGACGGACCAGTTCCCGTTCGGGCACTCGTCCTTCGCACTGGGCGGTGTGGGTGGGCTGAGAGTCGGGGCAAACGTGATCTGACCGTTGTGTGGCGTGATCGTCTGGGTGGGACCCTGCACGTCCTGAAGGACGACGGGCTGACCCGGAGCGACGTTGCCGCCCTTGTTCACGCACTCATAGGTGGCCGAGACCGAGTCCGCCGTGAGGAAGGCGGCGGTGGGCCCGTTCCCCAGGCCGGCGGCCTTCCCACTGCACGTGAGAACCCCCGTGTTGGCGTTCTTCGTGCAGCTCGGGTTGCCTATGAAATGCGGGCTCTCGGCGTACGCCGCCACCGCGAACGTGAACGCCGCGACGACGAGCGCCGAAACCACTACGATCAGGCGCAAGGGGCTGCGCATTTGGTTCTCCTTTCCTGAGACCGCTGACGCCGGGAAAGGCGTCAGCTCTGAAAGCAGACTGAGTCGAGGCCCCGCGCTCCGCTCCGCCAGTGGCACACCAACCGTGGTGGAGTGGAGCATGCTCGAGGCCGGCCTCCCGGGGAGGGGCCCTGATTCTCCGTACATCGCAAGCGGCGCCGAGGCGTCTGACCGGCTGTCCGGGAACCAACCGTACGTAGAGGCGTCTCGTCACGGCACTTACCTCCGTTGCCGATCCGCTTGCATGAAGACCTTGCCCACTTCTGTGCGGAAAATGCAAGGTTTCCTACCAACGATGGCGTCCTAGCCCAATGCCCCGAAAGTGACGTCGCGCTCAACTTCCATCGTCGTCCTGCGACCGGTGGATACTGCGCCGCGATGCTGGCCGACAACGTCCAGAGGCTGCGCCGCTACTACGAGCTGCTGAACGACACGGGCGAGCCGGTGCTCGAGTTCGTTCACCCGCAGATCGAGATCCACATGTTCGAGGGCGCCCCGCTCGCCGGCCCCTACCACGGGCACGACGGCGTGCGGCAGTGGCGCCGCGACACGTTCGACGTGATCGACGCGTGGCGCGTGGAGATCGACGAGGTGATCACCGGTGAGGACCTGGACACGGTGGTGGTGCTCCAGCGCTTCGTCGGCCGGATGAAGCACACCGACCTGCCCGTCAACTTCCCGCTCGCCGTGGTGGTGCGCTTCCGCGACGGGCTGATCACCCGCTTCGACGGCTACCGCGAGCTGGACGAAGCTCTCACAGCGGCCGTGATGCGCTAGGGCCCGGCGGCTCGAGCAGACCGGTCTCGCCGGTGGCCGCCGCGTCGCGCACAACCTGCTCGAGCAGCGACCAGAAGTACTCCGCCGAGTGGTCGTCCGCGAAGTACGCGAGCGGCTCGAGTGTGCGTACGTTCAGCGAGCTTGCCCGCCACGCCATCAACGCCGGCCGCGCGTCCTCGTCCTGTCTTCCGATGAAGAACACTTCCTCACGCTTCCCCGTTGGCGTCGGGCTCAATCCCGACAATGCGCGGGTTGGCGAATCCGGAACCCATCTATCGCGCACCGATGCGGGCGCGCGCGGTGGACGCGGCGCGTGACGCCGGCGCCGCGTTCGGGCTCGAGAACGGGCTTGTGGGCATCGGGGAAAGTCTGGACCGCCCGCCGGACAGCGTCGCGCAGTGGCTGGCGCGGCCGTTCGGCGAGGACGAGGTGCCACCCGCGGTGAGCGCTACATTCGCCCGCGGCGGCCGCAACCTCCAGCGCATGCACGACGCGGCGGCCGAGCGCCGAACCGCCGACCTGTGGGAGAAATGGAGAGGACGATGAGGAAGCTGATCTATTCGATGGGGGTCTCGCTCGACGGATTCATCGCGGGACCGAACGGCGAGATCGAATGGGGGGCACCGGATGAGGAGCTGCACCTCTTCCACAACGAGCGGGTGCGCGAGCTGGGCGCGCAGCTATGCGGCCGCAGGCTCTACCAGGAGATGCTCTATTGGGAAACGGCCGATCAGCAGCCGGACGCCGGTCCCATCGAGCTCGAGTTCGCCCGCATCTGGCAGGCGCTTCCGAAGGTCGTGTTCTCGCGCACGCTCGATCACGTGGAGGGCAATTTCAGGCTCGCCACGGACAGCCTGGAGGCCGAGGTGGCCCGCCTGAAGCGCGAAGCCGGCGGTGACATCGGCCTCGGCGGCGCGGGGCTGGCCGGCAGTGCGGCGCAGCTCGGCCTGATCGACGAGTACGAGCTGTTCGTGTACCCGGTCGTGCTCGGCGGCGGCACGCCGTTCTTCCCTCCCCTCGACCACAGGATCGAGCTCGAGCTCGTGGAGACGCGGGCGATCGGCCCTGCGTTCTACCTGCACTACCGCGCCGTCTGAACGGGTCCCGAGGAGTGGATCTGGCTATCGTGGGCCACCCATCCGCCAGCCCTGACCCAAGAGGAGAAGATGTCCGAGAGCGTTGCGATGACCGCCGAGAGCCTTCAGGCGCTGAAGGAGGAGATCGAGCGCCTCGAAACCGAGGGCCGGCGCGAGATCGCCGAGCGGATCAAGACCGCGCGCGAGTGGGGCGACCTCAAGGAGAACGCCGAGTATCACGACGCGAAGAACGCCCAAGCCCACCTCGAGACGCGGATCGCAACCCTTCGCGAGAAGGTGCTGCGGGCGGACGTTCAGGAGTCGGCGCCGCCCGCCGACGTGGTCGGCCTGGGCAGCAGGGTGACCGTGAAGGACGAGGCCTCGGGGCGCGAGGACGTGTTCGTGCTGGTGCCGGCCACCGAGGCCGACCCCTCTAACGGCAAGCTGTCCTTCGAGGCGCCCATGGCGCGGGCTCTCGCGGGAGCACGGGCCGGCGACACGGTGCGCGTATCCACCCCGCGCGGCGAGCGCTGCCTCGCTGTGCTTTCGCTGGGCTGACCGGCGCCCTCGGCGCGCCCCTACGGAATACTTCCGCGCTGTGACAGGGGCGGCTGCGCGCGGGGCGCGGCCGGCAGGCGGCAGGAGGTATTCGATGCGCGCAGTCGCGCGTTACGTGCTCGTGGCCGCGCTCGCGTGGGGCGCGGTGTGGATCTTTGCGGCGCCGGCATCCGCGGCGGCTCCGCCATGCAGCGCACAGCCCTCGACGAGCGGCGAGTGGCCGGTGTACGGACACGACGCCGCGAACACTCGCAGCCAGCCCGCCGAGCACGCGCTCGGCCCGGCCGAGGCGGGCTCACTGCAGCCCGCTTGGTCCTTCTCCACCGCCTCGGTCGGCGACGCCGCCGGCTTCCAGAGCACGCCTGTGGTGGAAGGCGGCTGCGTGTTCCTCGGCTCGACCAGCGGCATGGTGTACGCGATCGACGCGGCCAGCGGCAGGCTGGTCTGGCACCGTCAGCTTCCGTTGACGAGCCCCGGCTTCGGCGGCGGGATCGTGGGAGCACCGCTCGTGAGTGGCGGCCGGGTGTTCGTGCTCGTCGACGAGGCCGACGCTCCATACGTGGCTGCCCTCAGCCGCACCACCGGCGCGCTGCTGTGGAAGAGCGATCCGATCGTCTCCGGCACCGGCTACTACACGAACGCAAGCCCGGTGCTCGCGAACGGCTTCATCGTTGCGGGCTATTCGCCGGCCGAAGGGGATCCCACGATGACCGGCGGCTTCGCCCTGCTCGACCCGGCGAGCGGCGCCATCCACAAGGTCACGCCGACGATCCCGCCGGCCGACCAGGCCAAGGGCTTCGCCGGCGGCGGGCTGTGGAGCACGCCCGCCTACGACGCGAA
>DASUWY010000057.1 GCA_036378175.1 Thermoleophilaceae bacterium | reverse complement strand
CTCAGCTCGCCGATGGTCTTCAGGCGGTACTCGAGCTCCCAGGCGGGGTACCGCAGCCGCTCATCCTCGAGTCGAGTGGCTTCCGGCTCGTCCACGAGCTCGCCGCCCATTCCGGCAAACAGCACGCGCCCCGGGCCGATCGCGAAGGTTCCGTGCACCCCATGCAGGTGCGGATGCACGATCTCCATGTTGTAGGACTCGCGGAGGTAGGCGCTCAGTGGTGCATCCGCCGCGCCCGGCACCCAGAACGTCGGTAGTCCCCCGTCGCCGAGGGCGCTGAAGATCGCCCGCAGGCTCTCTTTGCCATTCCCGCTTCCGGCGAGATCTCCGACGACGACGAGGGCGTCGGCATCGCTCTCGGCGGCCTCCGCCAGCAGGGCTTGCAGCGCATCGCGAGCACCGTTGATGGCTCCCGCCGCTACCAGCCGGCGCAGGTGCCGTTGGCCGCTCATCGGGCCGTCTCCACTACCAGGAATCTCTGCATAGCGAGATCATGCGCCGGGCTGGTCAAACTGCAAGCCCGCTTCCCGATCGCGCGATAGGCGGGGGCGATGGTCGGCCGTTTGCTCATGCCGCTCTTCTGTTGACGGGCTGCGCCGGCATCTCGTGCACTCGCCCGGGCAGGGCTACGGCGAGCCGCGCGCGCGACAGCAGATAACCCAGGCCGATGCCCGTCCCGAGCGCCAGGTGGGCGAGCCACCAAACCCACTGCGGGCTGACCCTGCCGGTGGTGAAGAGCGTGTCCTCGGGTTTGCTGATCGGCAGCGTCACGTAGCGCTGCAGCGCCCAAAGTCCGAGGCCATAGGCGATGCCCAGTACCAGCGCCACCGCGGCGGGTGGCTCTTTCAGAATCCGCATCAGGGCCACGAACACAATCGCGACGAAGATCGCGTTCATCATGTGCCCGCCGATGCCGAGCACGATCGGCCCAATGTGATTTGCCGGATGGCCGAAGTGGTTGAGTCCGCCGATATATGCCCAAATCGCCATGGGCGCATCCCAGAGGGTGTGCTCCGGTGAGGCCCAGCCGTAGATCATCTCGACGCCGGCCATCATCAGGCCCGCGAGCGAGCCGGCGAGTGCACCGAGCAGCAGTATCCGCTTGAACGGGCTGACCGCGATTAGTCGGTCTGTCATTGTCATCCTCCCTCGGTTTGCAGGCCCTCAACGCTCGCCGAGACTCACGCCCGGCTCAAGCCGCGTGGACTATCGGTCAATCGTCCGACGAGATTGCCGGACCTCATCCGCCGGTCACGATGAACCGCCATGAGCTTCCTTTCGCGAGACAACTCCGAGGCGTCCGCGGACGAGGATGCTGCAAGTCGGCTGCCTGTCCTCCGCCGCGCCCCGGAACTGATCGGCGTCGAGCCGTGGTTCAACACCCCGGACGGGGAGCCGCTGAGACTGGCGGCCCTTCGGGATCGCGTCGTCCTGCTCGAGTTCTGGACCTTCGCGTGCGTGAACTGCCAGCGCACCCTCCCGTTCCTGCGCCAGATGCACCGTCGGTATCAACCTGAGCTCACGGTCGTCGGACTTCACACTCCCGAGTTCGCCTTCGAGGCATCCGTTCAAAACGTCGAGCATGCCGTGCGGGATCAGGGCCTCGAATATCCCGTCGGAGTCGACAACGGCTTCGCCGCTTGGAACGCGTACGGAATCCGGTACTGGCCGACGATCCACCTGATCGATCGCGCCGGTCGCATTCGCTACACGCAGATCGGCGAGGGTAATTACGGTCGTACCGAACACGCCATCCGCGCGTTGCTCGCCGAAGCCGTCGACCCAGCCGCCGACAGAGAAGCATCGTGATCGTGCTGGTTGCGGGTGCCCACGGCCGGCTTGGTAGCCGCGTCGTGGGTTTGCTGCTTCGCCGCGGACACCGTGTCAGGGCCCTTGTCCGCACGCCGGCCCAGGCAGCGCTGCTGCAGGACGCCGGCGCCGAGACGGTGGTCGCCGACTTGAGCCAGGACGTCGAGTGGACGGCGGAAGGCTGCGACGCCGCCGTGTTCGCTGCCGCCGCGCGATACCGCTCCGAGCTGGGTTCGATCGACGCGGGCGCTGCGGCAAAGCTAGCGGAGGCGGCCGATCGCTACGACTTCATGCACTTCGTGCTGTCGAGCGTTGTCGGCGCCGACCGGCCCGAGCGGCGCAACGGCGCCCTAGGCGAGTTCCTCGCCGCAAAGCACTACGCGGAACGGCGGCTGGCGACGCTCGGGCTGCCGTGGACGGTCCTGCGCTTCGGCCAGCTCACCGAGCGTCCCGGCCACGGGCGAATTTCGACTGTGGTGCGTGCCGGCGCTCCGCTCACGACGGGCCGCGATGCGGCGGCGCTGGCGATCGTGGACGCCCTCGAGCGGCCTCACCTCGCTCGCCAGTTCGTGAATGTCGTCGATGGCGACCGGCGAGTGGCCGATGCCCTCGACGCGATCGAGCCGCTGCCCCTGCCCTCGCCGGGGCCCCCGCCCGCAGGCAGGGCGGTGCCGCTCGGCGTGGCGCAGGCCGACAACCCACCCGACGACCCCGGCCTGATCTTCGCCGACGCGTCGCCACTCGACGCTGACGTGGAGTGGGTGGGCGACGGCCCCGTCCCCCCAGAGCCGCTCGGCAACGACGATCCCGCGCCAGGGATTCCCTGACGGGACGGCCGTATCGCGAGCGGCGCGCCTTATCCGGAGAGCGCCTGCCGCCGGCTGCGCCGGCGCTCGCTCAAGCGAAGCAAGACGATCGTGGCCTCATACAGGCCGAAGAGCGGCAGCGTTTCGAGCAGAGTGGTCACGGGATCGGTGCCGGGCAAAAGCGCTCCTAGGACGGAGAGCCCGACGATCGCGTAGCGGCGATAGCGGCGCAAGGTGGCCGAGCTGAGAACGCCCACCCGACCGAGGGCCAGCAGTAGGACGGGAATCTCGAACATCGCGCCGAGCGCGAGCATGGTCATGAGCTCGAAGCGGTAGTAGGCGCGCGCCTGAACCAGGACGTCGAAGGCGCCGTGATTGAAGCCCTGCAGGAACTTCACGGCCGGCGGAAGGACCAGGAAGTAGGCGAACGCAACACCGGTGGCGAAGAGCACCGGCGCGCACACCAGGAGCGGCCGCACCGCGCGCCGCTCGGCGGGAGCGATCGCCGGGGAGATGAACGCCCACGCCTGGATCAGCAGGAACGGCAGGCCGAGCAGAAGCGCGAATGCGAAGGCGACCGTGACCGAGGTGGAGAACGGCTCCCCAAGCCCGAGCGTAATCGGCGCGCGGGCGTCTGGGCGCGCGAGCGACTGGCTGGCGGCCGCGAGAGAGCGGGCCGCATTGAGCGCGGCGCGTTGGTCGGCCGGGGCGAGGGAGGGAGCGTGCGCGAGCCGCGTGAACGCGCCGGCGCTGCGCGCCAGCGCTCGGGGCAGCTCGCCGTGGGCACCTTGCGCCGCCGAGCTGGTTCTGAGCTGGGCCAGCGGCACGTTGAGGACGTGGAGGAGCGAGCGGCTCTGCCACAGAGACCCTGCGAACAGCACCGTCAGCACCGCCACGCTCATCAGGAGCCGCACTCGCAGCTCGCCGAGATGCTCCGTCAGCGTGAGGTGCTCGTCGTGGGCGACGGCTCGTAGCGGGAACGCTTCCATTCGGATCGCGCCCTGCTACGGCTTATGCGCCGGGCGTGTGATCGGGCTCGCGCGAGGGCTGGATCGCGGGCTGCTCCTCGCTCCGGTCGGTCGTGGAGAGCGAGTCCTTGAAGCCGCGGATCGCCGAGCCAAGCCCGCGCCCTGCCTCCGGCAGTCGCTTGGGGCCAAGCACGATCAGCGCGACGACCAAGATAAGGAGAAGATGCGTGGGGCTGAGGATGCTCTCGATCATGCGTCGTCCTTGCGGGTCGGGTAGTTGCCCGACTGTAAGTGCGCACAGGACTGGCTCAAGCACGCTGGGCAATCGCCCGGTAACGCATCGCTATCGCTCCTGCCCCGCAGACGGCAAACCTAGGCGGATGGCGACTGATGACGGTGGTCGGGTATCCCTGCTCGAGCAGTTCATGCCGCGCTTCGACACGCGCTTGCAGCATGCGATCGAGGTCCCTGCTCCGGCTCAGGCCGTGTTCACAGCTGTCGAGGCGGTGACCGTAAGGGAAGTGCACTTCCTACGCGAGCTCGAGTTCATCCGCGCACTGCCCCGCTTGGTGACGACTGGGCGACTCGACGTACCGAGCGTCGAGGCGCCCCTACTTCTTAGCTTCACGCGCGGCGCTGTATTGCTGGGCGCCCGACCGCCCGAAGAAGCCGTAGCCGGCGCGATCGGGGGTTTCTGGCGACTTGCCGGAAACGAGCCGGTCCTCTTCAGCTCGCCCGGGGAGTTCCTTACGTTCAGCGAGCCCGGATTTGCGAAGGCCGTCGTCGGGTTCCGCCTCGATCCGAGAGGTGCAGAAATCCTCCTGACGACTGAGACGCGCTTCGTTGCGACCGACGAGGAAACACAGAGGCTGATGAGCCGCTACTGGCGGATCATCCGACCTGGGAGCAACCTCATCAGGACGGAGTGGTTGCGAGCGATCCGAAGGCGAGCCCTCGAGGGGCCCGCTCAAGCGGGCCCCTCGTCGTGCTCCAGCGGCGACGCTCGTTACTGACGCTGCGCGGCGTCCGCGGCCTCCGCGAGCGCCTTGACGCCCGCGAAGAAATCTGGCGACTGTCCGTTGAACAGCCCCATCGCGGTGAGGAACTTCGCCGCGCCGAGGGCAGCGCCCTCGGTGCCCGTGGGCCGGATGATCGAGCAGCTCGGGAACTTCCGATCGAGGAAGCTCGTTGGCTCGGGCATGATCCGGTTGGGGTTGAACAGCGGCCCTCTCGCGTTCAGATCGGGGAACGTGAGCCCGGTGGTGGGATCGGTCAGTGGCGGAGCGTTGCCGGCCTTGTCCTGCCACGTCTGGAAGTGCATCGTCTCCGTGGGGCCGATGCTGAGCAGGATGCGCAGCACCTCAGGATTCGTCACTCGCTGCGCGAGGGAGGCGTAGAGGCTCGTCCCACCCTGTTCGATCGTGCCGAAGTGGAAGGCCGCCGTGTTTGCGATTGCCTGCAGGTGCTTCCGCGGTGTCAGATCGTCGTCGCTGCGCGGGATGGCCGGGTGCTTTCCCACAGCCAGGTCGGGGACTGCCTGCGGCAGGGTGTCACCCAGGTCCGGATTCTTCGAATCGCTGCGGTAGCGCGTCCACCAACTGGTGTCGATGGTCAGCTCCATCAGGTTGGTCAAGCGGCCGATCTGACGAGCGCCGGTCGCCTTGCTGCCGGGCACCGTGCGGAACTTGTCCAGGTTGATGGGATCCGCGCCGTTGGCCTCCAGATACGCGTTGATGAAGCTCGCGTGGCTCAGTTCGTCATCGGCGTTGTCGTGGATGTACTGGGGGATGTCCTTGTCCAGCACCGACAGGGCTCTGGTGTAAGCCTTGTTCCCGGTGCCACCAGGGCGTTCGCTGTCCTGGATCCCGCCGAGCTCGTTGTACTGCTCCCACAGGTCCGCCTCGAGAAGTTCGGCCGCGGCGAGGAACTGCAGAATGGCCACGTCTCCCTTCGTGAGCCCTCCGCTGGCGGACGCTGGCAGAGCGGTGAGCAGGCGGCTCGCGCCGATGGCGCCGGCTCCGACCGCTGCACCCGCTAGCAGGAACGAACGGCGGTCCGTCCGGTGCCCGGACTGTTCGACTTCTTCCATGATCTTCTCCTTCAGGAGTTCGGGTGAGCGGCGAGCTGCGCCGCTCGAGGTAGTGACGGACCCCCCACGATGCGGTCGGCGCCGGGCCGCCGCAACAGCGCTGTGCAACCGCCCGATAGGGCGGGCCGATCAGACAGTGCGGGGCATCTCCATGCGCCATGCGCCGGACAGTTGGACGATGTGCCGGTCCGGAGCCGTCGCCACCACCAGCGCGATGCCAGAACAATCCGGGCAGCGGAGCACCAGACCCGCCCCGCGGTAGAGGCGATGAGCGCCGATTGCCCGCACGGCGCCGCACGACGCACAGCCGTGCGGCGCGTCGGTGAGCTCGGTGGCGAAGAGTTCTTGCAGGAGACCGCCGAGCGCGTTTCCGTCCAGCCACAATGCCTGTTCGTTCATCTCATCCTCCTGTGGGACCGAAGCGCTCGGACCGGATCGTCGCCGGATCGTGCCCAAGCTCGACGAGCAGGTCGTCAGCTCGCTCTACGAACGCCGTGGGACCGCAGACGAAGATGCGCGGCCGCGCTGTCGGTGACGGCCCTACGGCCCTCAGCATGTCTGCGTCGATGCGCCTCGCGAACCCGGTCCAGCCGACCGGCGGCTCGCGGGTGAACGTGTGATGGAGAAGGACTCCGTCGGATGCCGCCAGGGTTTCGAGTTCGTCGCGGTACAGGGCGTCGTCAAGCGAGCGTGCGGAAACGAGCAGCCGCGCGTCGACTTCGCTCGAGCGCGCAGCGCGATGACGGAGCATCGCCATCAGGGGAACAAGGCCTGATCCGCCGGCGATCAGGAGGAGTGGGCCGTCGTCGTCGGCGCGCCACGTGAAGTGCCCGCCGATCGGTCCCCGCAGCTCGAGCTCGTCGCCGAGGCGAAGCTCGCCCGTGAGGTAGGGCGAAACCTCGCCGTCGTCGATCCGCTCCACCGTCAGCGCCAGACGCGGCTCTTCCGGGGCGGACGCGATCGAATATGAGCGCTGCGCCTGATAGCCGTCATCGGCGGTGAGGCGGACGTCGACGTGCTGACCGGCCGCATGTCCCGGCCAGTCGGGCACTTCGAGCTCGATCGTCTTGGCGTGCGGTGTCTCGTCGATCAGGGCTGTGACGGTTCCGTACCGCCACACCACAGCCGGTCCACGCGCGGTCAGTCGTTCCAATAGCGCTGCTCTTTCCAAGGGTCGCCGTAGTTGTGGTAGCCGTAGCGCTCCCAGAAGCCGGGCTCGTCATGGTCGTGGAGCTCGATTCCGCGCACCCATTTGGCGCTCTTCCAGAAGTAGAGGTGGGGGACGAGCAGCCGCGCCGGTCCACCGTGCTCCGGCTCGAGCGGCTGGCCGTCGTACTCGTACGCGATCCACGCTCGCCCGCCGAGAAGATCGGCGAGCGGTACGTTCGTGGTGTAGCCACCGTCGCAAAACGCGAGCACGAACTTCGCCTTCGGCTCGGCCTGTTCGAGCAGTGTGTCGAGCGAGACGCCCGTCCAGGTTGTGTCGAGCTTGGACCACTTGGTCACGCAGTGGATGTCCGCTGTGAACGTCTCGGACGGCAGCGCCTTGAACTCATCCCACAACCAGTTCACAGGCTTTTCCACCGCACCGAGGATCGAGAAGCTCCACTCGTCGAGCGGGGTGTGAGGCGTCGGCCCCGCCGAGAGCACGGGGAAGTCCTGCGTGACGTATTGCCCCGGAGGCACCCGGTCAGGATCGACCTCCGGGCGCCTCCCGTGAAAGCCTCGTGAGATTCGTGCCATTTCGGTTCCTCCTTCAGGCCGTCTCGGCCGTTTGCGGTGCGGGGACGAAGATCGCCGCGCGGTCGACGGCCCTCGGCGTAAAGGCGTCGCGTACGTGGATGTAGTCGGGGCGGAGCACCGCGACGGAGCATTGCTCCGTCTCACCCAGCCGCAAGAAGAACGGACGATCGACCGATATCGATCCGGCGTCCGCCTCGGGGCGGGACCGGCCTAGGCTCGATCACCATGCTGCCGCTCGTCGAGTCTGACTTCCGGCGCGGGTGAGTCTCTCAACCGGCGCCGGTCTCGCGCTGGCGCTCGTGTCGACCACCCTGACGAACGTCGGTTACCTGCGCGAGCACGACGCGGCCGCGGCGCTGCCATGTCTCTCGATGCGCCGCCCGTTGCACTCCCTGACGCTGCTCGTGACCAGCCGCCCCTGGGCTCTGGGCTTCGCGATGGAAGCCGGCGGGTTCCTGATCTACGCCACGGCGCTGGCGCTGGCCCCGCTTTCGCTCGTGCAGAGCATCGCGGCGGGTGGCGTCGGCGTTCTCGGCTTCGTGTCCGCGCGCATGACAGGCCGGCGCCTGACACGGCGCGAGCTCGGGGGTGTGGTGGTCGCGGTCGCCGGCCTCGTTGCGCTCGCCGTCTCGCTTGCCGGGGGAAGCAGCGGGGGCCGCAGCGGGTCTGCAACCGCCATCTTCATCTGGCTCGGCGCCGTCGCAATGGTGGCGCTGCTGATTCTGTCCCTCGGGCGAAAGGTCCTGCCGGCTCCGGTCGCGCTCGGGATTGCCGGCGGGTTGTTGTTCTCGATCGGCGACGTTTCGACCAAGATCGTGACTGGTAGCGGGCCGATTGACGTGTTCGTCATCACCGTGATCGCCGGGTATGGCGCGGGGACCGCGCTGCTCCAGGCCGGCTACCAGACCGGTGGAGCACTCACGGTGGCCGGGCTGGCAACGCTGCTGAGCAATGCAGTGCCCATCGTGGCCGGAACGGTGGTGCTGCACGAGCCCGTGCCGTCCGGGGCGCTGGGCGGTCTGCGGGCGCTCGCCTTCGTGGCGGTCAGCGCGGGCGCCTTCCTGCTGGCGCAGCCGGACGATCCGGGCACCGGGTGGCCGGTTCGCGGGGCCTCCGTCACGTCCGCGCGGGGCTCATCGCATGCCGCCTGACCGAAACGGCGCGCGCTCGTGCGGCTCGCACCGCGGCGGTGAGCGTGTCCACGTCGTAGGCCCCCCTGTGTCGCTTCCCGTTGATGAAGAAGCTCGGTGTGCCGGCCACACCGCTCGCGTCCGCGCTCGCAACATCCTCCTCGACGCGCCCGGCATACCTCCGCCGCCGACGCTCGTCCCAGAAGCGGTCGATGTCGAGCCCTAGCGCTTCGGCATGGGAACCAAGATCGCCGGGCGTGAGTTCGTCCTGATGGTCGAGCAATCGGTCGTGCATCTCCCAAAAAGCGCCCTGTGCGCCGGCTGCCTCGGCCGCCTCCGCCGCCAGCTGGGCGTCCGGATGCACGTCGTTAAGCGGCAGGTGCCGCCAGACGTAGCGCAGGTCGTCGTCGAACGAGACCAGCAGCTCGCGCACGACAACTTCGGCCTGGCCGCAGTAGGGGCACTCGTAATCGCCGTATTCCACGAGCGTGACGGGCGCGTCCTCGGCGCCCCGAATGTGATCGCGTCCGGGATCCACGTCATCGGACAGGTCCGAGATGTCCTCGACGGTTCCTGCTATCTGACGCGCCCGCATCGACTGCGGCAGATGTGCGATGAGACGAAACGCAGCCCAGCCGCCGCCAGCCGCAAGAACGGCCGCGGCAAGCACTCCGAGCTTGGCTTCGTCGAGCTCCCTCCCGCTGAAGGCCAGACTCGAAATGAGTAGGGAGGCAGTGAAGCCGACGCCGGCCACGATGCCGCCGCCTGCGATCGCGGGCCAGCTGAGCGCGCGCCGCCCGAGCCGCAGTCGAAAGGCGACGGTGGCGGACGCGAGGATTCCGAGCGGTTTGCCGGCGACGTAGGCCGCGACGATTCCCAGCGTGATCGGTGATGTAAATGCCCGGCTGAGCAGCGACCCGTTCAGGTGGATGCCGGCGTTGGCGAGAGCGAATAGCGGCACGATCACGAAGCTTGTGTAGGGATGGAGCGCGTGCTGAAGACGCTCGTTGGCGGAGATCGCGGACGCCACGCCGCGCCGGGTCGAGCGGGCCAGCTCAGGAGTGGGCTGCTCGCGGAACGAGCGCGTGAGTTCCACGACCCGCTCGAGTTCGGCGCGCTGCGGAGGGTAGGCGCCTGCGACCAGGCCAACGACGAGTCCGGCGATCACCGGATCGATCCCTGCCTCGTAGAGAGCCAGCCAGATCGCGATGCCCACCACGGCGGCGGCCTTCGCGCGCCACGCGTGCGGCGCGTAGCGAAGCGCCAGGAGGGCGCCGAAGAGGGCGATCGCGACGAATAGCGGGACCGCCGATATGTCGCCCGAGTAAACGGTGGCGATCACGATCAGGGCGACGAGATCGTCGACCACCGCGAGGGTGAGCAGCCGCACCCTGAGGCGCGTGCCGCCGGGCGCCACCACCGCAAGGAGCCCTAACGCAAACGCGGTGTCGGTGGACATTGCCGCTCCCCAGCCATGCCCTCCCGCGCGGCCGAGATTGAACGCCAGATAGATGGCTACCGGCAGGACCATGCCGCCCAGGGCTGCCACTCCCGGGACCGCCACGTTCCGCCACTCGCGCAGCTGCCCCATCGCGAGTTCGCGCTTCGCCTCGAGCCCGACGACGAGGAAGAAGAACGTCATCAGGCCCTCGTTCAGCCAGGTACGCATGTCCAGCGCTATGCCGGCATTGCCGAGCCGGATCGAAAGCCTGGTCGTCCAGACCGCCTCGTAGGAGTGCGGCCAGGGTGAGTTCGCCCATATGAGCGCGGCCACGGTGGCGCAGAGCAGCACCACCGCCCCGCCAGTCTCGGTCGTCAGGAAGTCCCGCAGCGGTGTGGCGACGTTCCGAGCCCAGGCCGTGCGCTCGCTGAAACTGCTGCGATTCCGAGGCCGGTAACCACTCAAGACGGCCTGTCAGGCTCGTACATAGCTCTCTCCTGCCACGTCGAGCTGGAAGGTGGGCACGGCGACTGACACCCGCGTCATGAGTTCGGCGTACACGTCCGCGGCGCGCTCCTCTCGATCGAGCGCGGCCCGATAGGCAGAGAAGGCCAACAGAGAGTCGGGCTTGGGAGCGCTTGTCCATCGTGAGTACGCGTCCCACACCGATTCGCGCTCCTCCCGCCAGTCGACATACGCGTCGATCGCTTCGTCAACCAGTCGCTTGTCGATCAGTTCGTTCACGGGTTTTCTCCTCTGTCTCAAGCTGCTCAAGCGACGGCGACGATCGGACTTTCGGAAGCGATGGCCGTGCGCACTTGCGGGACGGCGCGCAGGAAGGCGACCGTCGGCATGTGTTCTGTGTCACGGCGCGTCACGACCGCCGTTGCGAAGCTCGGCGCCTCCCCGCCCAACGGCAGGAAGCGGACGGCTGGGGCGGCGTAGCGCTCGGCAACGGACTCGGGAAGCAGCGCCATCCCGGCCCCCGACGCGATCGTGAGCAGTACCCGCTCGATCTGCGCGTCCGGCATCTCCACGAGCGTTGGCGATATGCCCGCGTCGTGGCAGGTCGCCACGACAGCGTCATAGAAAGGACGATTGGCCTCGCGCGGCAACACCACGATCCGATCGGGCGCCACCTGCTCAAGGCAGATTTCCGACTTCACAGCGTGGTTGTGGATCACCGGCAACGCGGCCAGCGCGCGCTGTTCGCCGAGCGCCGTTGTCCGGAGTCCGGCAGTCGGCGCCGGCAGCGGCACGATCGCGGCGTCCAACCGCTCCGCACGGACCGCGTCGATCAGCTCAGTTCGGGACCCGTGCTCCAAAGTGGTTTCCAACTGCGGCATCGACATCGCGAGGCGCTGCAACGTTCGCGGCACGCTCGCCGGCAAAGAGGCAGGCATGTAGCCGATGCGGAGCGAGCTCGTGACGCGGTCGCGTGCGTTGCGGGCGGCCAGCCGTGCCGTTTGCGCCTGCTCGAGCACCCGGCGCGCTTCCCTGAGGAACACGGCTCCGGCGGGGGTTAGGGAGACGCTCCGCTGGGTGCGGTTCAGGAGCCGCACCCCGAGCTCCTCCTCGAGCTTGCGAACCTGCTCACTGACCGCGGGCTGAGCAACATGTAGCCGCTCCGCCGCCCGGCGGAAATGCAACTCCTCCGCGACTGCCACGAAGTATCTGAGGTGCCGAAGTTCCATGATTTGCCATCCCCTTTCGTCGGTGCGACAAGGCTGCGCTATGGGCGGCGCGGTCGCATCCGAGTGGCCCTAGTCGAACTCCCTAGCCGGCACCCCGGGGAGCAACTCGGGACCTCCCGGCAACGTCTGGGTGGGCAGTGCGGCGTCCGTCTCCCGGGGAAGCGCCAGGGGGAGTTGCGTGCGCGAGCGGATGCCCAGCTTGCTGAAGACCTTGTGAAGGTGGTATTCGACGGTGCGCGCACTGATGAACAGGCGGGCCCCGATCTCAGGGTTTGAGAGGCCGTCACGGGCGAGCCGTGCAATCTGAGCCTCTTGGGCTGTGAGGTCTTCTCGGGTCTCGGCGGTGCGTTTGCGGGCACGCTCGCCAGTGGCGAGCAATTCGCGCGCGGCGCGGCCGGCGAATGCCTCGAGGCCCATCGCGCTGAACATCTCGTGCGCGGTGCGCAGCTGTTCGCGCGCGTCGACGCGCCGGCGCTCGCGGCGCAGCCATTCGCCATAGACGAGATGGGCGCGCCCGAGCTCGACACGCACGCGGGTGCGGCCGAGTCGCTCGATCGCCTCGCGGTAAAGGCGCTCGGCGGCATCGCCCTCGCTCAGTAGCGCTCGCGCGCGTGCCTCGATTCCCAGTGCCCAGTCGGTGCCGCTGGCGCGCGTGATCTCCGACAACCGCTCGAGTGCGGCGGCGGCGCGCTCCTTGTTTCCGCTCCGGACGGCGGCGACGATGAGCTCGCTGAGGCCCCAGTTGAAGACGGCCAGGTCCTCGGGATGCCCAGTGGCTCGTTCGGCAGCGGCCAGCGCGTCCTCGTAGCGACCGAGTGCGTTATAGAGCACCGCACGCGCCCACTGCGTGACGCTCACGCCGAGCCCTTCCCCGCGTGACACCGCCTCCTTGACGATCGCCTCGATCAGCTGCGACGCCTCCGCCTCGCGGCCACGCCAGGCCGCGAGCACCAGGGGACCGTATGGAGGGATGTGGCTGCCGGTCGCCTCGGTGGCCGCGTGCATCTCCTCGATCAGCGACGCGCCCGCTGCGAGCTCACCCGCAAAAGCGTGGTAGGAGATGCGTTGGCTGAGGGCCAGCGGGAGCATCGTCAGCGCGCCGACCTCGCGGGCGCGCTGGAGGTGGCGCATCGCGAGCGCCTCCCAGAGGTCGTCGTCCCACAGATCCACCGCGGTACGGCAAGCGAGCCACACCTCGCGAAGCTGTTGCTCGCTCGCGTTGTCGTCGCATAGAAACGCGCTCAGCGCTCGCCTGGCGACTGGCGCGCCGGCCGCATAGCCAGCTGTGAATCGCGTCGCCAAACCCTCGAGGAGGAGGTCGGAGGCGCGCGGCGGCTGCGGGGCCGGCGGCCCGTCGAGCGCGGCATGCGCCACCTCGAGCACACCGCCACGCAGCGCCCGCCGGCCGACGAAGGTCGCCGCGGAAAGGCCGTCGAGATAGGTCTCGCGCGCCAGTCGGGCGTCCAGCGACTCAAGCCTCTCGGCGGCGGCCAGCAGCAGTGCGGGGGCGTCGCTGCCCCGGTTCCGTGAGTGCTCGATGTGGGCGCGCAGAAGGTCGATCCGGGCGCGCCCAAGTTCGTCGAGTGGCCCTGCTTCCGCGATGGCCAGGAGTCCAAGTGCTGTCGTGGGTGCGCCCGCGAGGTGCTTGGCCTGCGCCGCCGCCAGCGCCCGCTGCGCTCGCGAGCCGGGATCAAGCGTCAGCGCGACGGCTCGCTCGAGGAACGCGGCTGCTGCCGCCAGGCCACCGCGCAACTGTGCGCGGCCGGCCGACTGCTCGAGCTCCGCCGCAACTTCTTCGTCTGGGCCCACCGCAGCCTGCGCGCGGTGCCAGGCGCGGCGATCGGGATCGAGCTCCGGGTCGGTCGCCTCCGCGAGCGCCCGGTGCACTTGTTGCCGGGCGCCCGGCGACGCGTCGCCGTAGACCGCCGAGCGCACCAGCGGATGGCGGAAGCGGACCCGAGGGGCGAGCTCGAGCAAGCCTGCTCTCTCGGCAGGCTCCACCGCGTCCCGTGTGATGGCGAGGCGCTCGGCTGCGCGCCACAACAGCGACGGGTCACCGGTCGGTTCAGCGGCCGCCACCAGCAGCAGCAGCCGGGTTTCCTCCGCCAGGTCCTCGAGCCGCCGGAGGAAACTCTCCTCGATCCGGCTTGACAGCGGAACGGCGTTCGGCAGTCCGAACCCGCCCGCGAGCTGCTCGGGCGAGAGCCCGCGGGGCAGCTCGAGCAGCGCCAGCGGGTTGCCGCGCGTCTCGGCGACGATCCGCTCGCGCACGTCCACATCCATCGGCCCCCCCACCACTGAACTCAGGAGATCACGTGCGTCACGGTCCTGAAGACCCTGAACCACCAGCTCCGGCATCCCGCCGAAGTCATCATTCGGTTCGCGGCTCGCAACGAGGATGGCCACGGACTCAGCCGACAATCTGCGCGCCACGAACGCCAACGCCTGGGCCGACTCCCGATCCAACCACTGCGCGTCGTCGACCACGCAGAGAAGCGGACCCGCCTGGGCCGCCTCCGAGACCAGGCTCAGCACGGCCAGCCCAACAAGAAAGCGGTCCGGTGGAGAGCCCTTGCTCAGCCCGAAGACGGTCTCGAGGGCGTCACGCTGGGGGGCTGGAAGGCACGCGAGCCGATCAAGCAGCGGGGCGCACAGTTGGTGGAGTCCTGCGAACGGCAGCTCGATCTCCGATTCGACCGCGGCGGCCCGCATAACGCTGAGGTCGGACGCCGAGTCGATCGTGTACTCGAGCAATGCCGTCTTGCCGATGCCCGGCTTACCCCGGAGCACCAGCGCACCGCTCTGTCCGCCACGCACGCTGTCGAGCAGACGGTCGAGCGTTTCGCACTCGGTGCGGCGTCCGCGCAGCGTCCCCCGCCGGCCACCAAGCGGCCGCTCTTGCACCTCGGGGAGCTCCGGCATCCGAAGGACGGGGGCGTAGGAGCCGGCGATTTCCACGCCCACTGTCTCAGTGGGGTAGCACGTGATGCTCCGATTCGCCATCAGGCTCTCAGCTCACCAGTCGCAGGTGTGCGCGGCTCGGTGACCGCTGGAGCGCCGACCGGGTGGCCGCGCGCGCGTCGGCGATCAGGCGGTGGGGCTGATCGAAGCTCGTCGGCTGTACACGCCCCGCGTTCGGGGCCGGGAGCAGGATCAGCTCGGCCTCTGTCGAGTATCTGGCGATGTCGGCCCCGAGTCGGGAGCCCACGAGCAGATACAGCCCCTGGATAGCTGCGTCGAGCGCGCCGGTTGGGACGCGGGCGGCTGGACTGTGAGGCTCCTGAGTCGGCAGGACGTAGATGCGTTCGGCGCCGAGCTCGACAGCGTGGGAGATCGGGGTGTTGTTGACCACGCCTCCATCGATCAGCCGCTGTCCACCGATCGCGACCGGAGGGAATATCCCTGGGATCGACGCGGAGGCGGCGATGGCGTCGACTGCCGAGCCTGCCGAGAGGCGCACCTCGCGCCCCGCGACCATGTCGAACGCGACAAGATGGAGCGGGATCGCCGCATGGGCGAGGTCCCCAAACTCGATGTGCCTGCGGATCAACCGCCGTAGCTCGCGATCCGGCACGAGGTGATCCCGGCGACCACAGACGCCGCCGACCAGTGCGCTCATGCTGACCGGAAAGACGTCCTCCCGCTGCAGGCTGCGCCACACCTGGCCCAGCTCCCTCGCCGTCTGGGGGCACTGGGGCCGCGACGCGACGAAAGCGGCGTTGAGGGCGCCGACAGAGGTGCCAACAAGAAAATCGGGCGTGATGCCCCGCTCGTAAAGCGCCTCGAGCATCCCCACCTGGAGTGCGCCGAGGCTCGCGCCGCCCGAAAGAACGAAGGCCGTGCGCGGACTCGAGGCGCCGCTGGCGGCAGCCCTCTGCGGTGGGTGTAGCGCGAAGGTGGTCACCGGTCTAGCACGCCCCGGGGGGAGCCTGGATCAACGCCAGCTCATGCGCGACGCCGGTCTCCGTCAAATGCCGGACGCGCCTCATCAGCCCGGCGTACGTCGCCGCCGCGCGCTCCTCGCGGTCGAGCGCCGACTGATACGCCTCGAAGGCCAGCGGCTCGGTGAATGTGCTCGCGCCGACCCAGGCTCGATACGCGGCGCGTACCGCGTCGCACTCGTAATGCCACTGCCGGTATGCAGCAACGGCGGCGTCGACGCGAGCGCGTCTGCGGGGGGAGCGCCAGATCATGGCGCGTACCTGAACGGGTGACGAAAAGCGTCGGCCGCGTCGACGGGCGAAACCGGAAATGCGACCAGTCCGTCGGCGCGTATGTCGTGGAGGACGACCTGGATCTGCCCGGTGTCGCGATCCCACTCGAGTGTCACGGTGAGACCGTCGCCGCGTCGTGTGTCGAGCTCAACGAACATGCCGGGGCAGCATCGCCCAGGAGACCCTCGTTGTCTGCACGGCCAGCGCCCAACTGGGGCTGCGGCCAGCCTCCAACGTTTCTCTTCCCGCTGGCCGGAAGGAGGCTGGCCTGCAATTCGTTTTGGGGGCTAGCACCAATGGTGCTGCGCGGCCGTTCCTGGGATCGTGCAGGCCTTATGCGTTTGCGTTGCCTGATCGTCGACGACAACGCGAGCTTCCGAGAGGAAATGCGTGGTCTGCTCGCCGAACAGGGACTCCATGTCGTCGGGGGAGCCGGATCCGCCGCCGAGGCGCATCGGCAACTCGCCGAGCTGCGGCCAGACGTCGTGCTGATCGACATCGACTTAGGTGGCGAAAGCGGGTTCGAGCTGGCACGGCAGCTGCGCGAGCAGCCGGGTCAGGGCTCGCGCCCTCACCTGATCCTGATCTCGACTCACGATGGAGCCGAATACGCCGACCTGGTCGAGGCGAGTTCGGCCATTGGGTTTGTGGCGAAGATCGACCTGTCGGCCGCAACGATCCGGCAGATGCTCGCCACCGTCGGTGGCGATGAGGCCTACGAGTCCTAGCCGGTCTGATGAGTGTCGAGGAACGTAACCACCGCGAGCACCCGGCGATGGTCGTCGTCGGTCTCGGGCAGACGGAGCTTCGTCAGGATGCTGTGCACGTGCTTCTCAACGGTTCCCTCCGTGATCCAGAGGCGCCGGCCGATGCCGGCATTGGAGCGCCCCTCGGCCATCAGCGCGAGCACTTCGCGCTCGCGACGGGTGAGCTCCTCGAGCGGATCCTCGGCATCACGCGCCACGACAAGCTCCTGAACCAGAGCAGGGTCGACGACCGACCCGCCGCGACTCACTCGCCCCACGGCGTCGAGGAACTCGTCCACATCGGTGACGCGACTCTTGAGCAAGTAGCCGGTGCGGCGCCCGCTCGCGAGCAGCGTCATCGCGTGCTCCACCTCCACGTGCGCCGACAGGATCAGGAGCGCCGTCTCGGGGAACTGTTGGCGGATCGCCTGGGCCGCCTCGAGGCCCTCCGTCCGATGGTCGGGAGGCATGCGGATATCTACGACGGCGAGAGCGGGCTGGTGCTCGCCCACCAGCCGCATCAGTTCAGACCCGTCACCCGCCTGGCCAACCACCTCACAGCCGCCCCGCTCGAGCAAGCTCGCCAGACCCTCGCGCATCAACACGTCATCGTCGGCGACGATGACTCGCGTCCCCCGCAAATCGGCGTCGGTCACGGCGAGAGTATCCCGCAGCACGATCCGCGGAACTAGGCCAAGGCGTCCGGGGAAGGCGAACTGCGGATTAGATGTCAGAACACGAACACGGTCGCTGACAAGAAGGCGGCCCGCAGGAGTATGGTCGGTCGGGCTATGCCGTGGCCCTGGATGGCTGTCGAAGCAGGGACTGACCTGCTCGCGCGTGCCCGGCAGATTCAGAGGAGCTGGGATCGTCTACTCGGCGAGGGCGCGCTCGGTCCTGAGCTTCCACCGGAGGCGACGGCGGGAATGCGCCCGATGATCGTCGAGTCGTGGCAGCGGGTGCTTGCCACGGGCCTCGAGCCGATCGACGTACTGCCCTCGATCGAGGCGGACCCGTCCGAGACTCGGGAGCGCTGGCTCGAGCATCCGCTTGGTTTGCTCAGTCACGTGCTCGTGGAGCCCCTCCAGTTGCTGGCCGAGGAGTCCAACAGCGTGGTCCAGGTGACCGATCCGTCTGGGCTCACCCTCTACCTGGGTGGCCCGGAGTGGCTGAAGGCGCGGGCTGCCGAAATGAATCTCGTCGAGGGCGCGCGGTGCAGCGAAACGGTCAACGGCACGAACGGCGTCGGCACGGCGCTGGCCACGGGTCACCCCGTGCAGGTGTTCGCCTTCGAGCACTTCAGCCATCACCACCGCGAATGGGTTTGCTCCGGCGCTCCGATACACGACCGGGTCTCGGGCCGACTCGTCGGGGTACTTGATCTTTCAAGCCCCTGGAGGGTCGCCCACCCTCGAAGCCTGGAGCTCGTGACCAATGCCGCCAGAGCGGCGGAGCAGTGCCTTCTGGAGGGCCGGCGGGACCATGACGCCCGCCTCAGGCGTCGCTACGGCGATCTCGCGAGGAAGACCGGCGATCTGCTCGTCAACCGAGAGGGCTACCCGCTTACCGGCGACGACCTGGCCCACGCGACGCCGCTCGACATTCCTGAGAACGGTGGCGAGATCGACATGGGCGACGGGTCGCTAGCCGTTGCGGAGCCACTGGGTCGGGGCGAGGCCTATCTCGTCCGCGCGCTGGGCCCACGTCGGGCCAGGGCAGCGCGGGGCGAGGCGCTCGAACGGGCCGAAGAGCGCGCCGGGGAAGTCGAGAGCGGCATGCCTGGCTCGAGGGCGGGGGAGCGGTTGAGCGCATATCTGGATGCGGCCATCGATTGCGTCATCATGGCGGACGAGTCAGGCCGGATCGTCGAATTCAACCCCGCCGCCGAACGGACTTTTGGCTATTCCCGTAAGGAGGCGCTGGGGCGGACGATGGCCGAGTTGATCGTGCCGCCTTCGCTTCGCGAGCGCCACAGCACCGCCTTCGACCGCTTCGTGAAGATCCGCGAAGGGAGCATGCTCGGACGCCGGGTGGAGCTGACTGGCATGCGCGCCGACGGCAGCGAATTTCCTGTCGAGCTGGCGCTGAGCCAGGTCGAGACCGAGCCGGTTCTCATCTGCGGCGCGATGCGCGACATCTCTGCGGCGAAACAGGCCGAAAGCCGTCTTCGCGAAATGGCCGAGGAGCAGGCCGCCCTGCGGCAGGTGGCAACCCTCGTGGCCCATGAGTCCTCTCCTGAACGCCTCCTCGCGATCGTTGTCGAGCAAGTAGCGCGGGTCTTCGACGTCCCATTGGCCAGGCTGATCCGCTACGAGCCGACAGCCGCGCTCGTGGTAGGTGCCTTCAGCGAGAGTGACGACGAGCCATTCCCGATCGGTTCGCGCTGGCAGCTCGACACGCCCGGCCTGCTGGCAACGATCCGGCATACCGGCCGAGCCGCGCGCGTCGAGGACTACGCGCAGGCGCCCGGCGACGGCGCGGACGCGGTTCGGGCGGCAGGGATGCGCTCCGCGGTCGGGAGTCCGATTGTCGTCGGAGGACGCGTGTGGGGCGCGATCGTGCTGCTCTCGCCGCAAAGCGCATCGCTCCCCGAAGACACGGGGGCGCGGCTCGCAGACTTCACGGACCTCGTGGGGACGGCGCTCGCGAATGCCGAGTCGCGCGCCGCGCTCACGCAACTCGCTGACGAGCAGGCGGCGCTGCGGCGCGTGGCAACACTCGTAGCCCGCGAAGCCTCGCCGGTCGACCTCTTGGCAACTGTCACGGAAGAGGTGGCGCGAGTCCTGGGCGTGGAGGCCGTGGGGCTACTTCGCTTTGAGACCGACGGAACGGCCACGCTCGTCGCGCAGTCGGACACCCCGTGGGACCCGCCGCCGCTGGGCACAAGCTTCACGCTGCAAGGCGAGAACGTAGTTACCACGACGTTTCGAACGGGAGAGGCCGCCCGCCTGGACGATTGGTCGACGGCTACCGGCCCGGTCGCCGAAATGGCGCAAGTCCTGGGCATTCGTTCGAGCGTCGCCACTCCGATCGTCGTCGAAGGGCGGGTGTGGGGCACGCTGATCGCCGTCACGAGCCAGAGCGACCCTCTTCCGCGAGAGACCGATTCGCGGATCGCGAAGTTCACCGAGCTGGTGGCCACCGCAATCGCGAATACCGAGAGCCGCGCCGCGCTCGCCGCCTCTGAAGCACGCGCTCGCAACCTCGCCGGAGAGCAGGCGGCCCTGCGCCGAGTCGCGACGCTTGTCGCCGAGGGCGCGAGCTCCGACGAACTGTTCGCCGCCGTCGCCAGGGAGGCCGCGGCCGTCCTCAATGTGCCTGTGGTGGCCCTGCAGCGTTACGAGTCTGACCGGACGTTCACGATGGTGGCCATCGTCGGCGAGACGAAGTTCAAGGTCGGCAGTCGTTGGCCCGTAGAGGACGAGGGGCTCGCCGGGATGATTCTCGCCACCGGGCGCCCGGCGCGGAGGGAGGATTACACGACGATGCCGGGACCGCTGGGCGCTGCCTTGAGAGACGGCGGGCTGGTCTCGGTAGTCGGCGTCCCGATCGTCGTCGACGGCTCCATCTGGGGGTTCATGACCGCTGGCGGGCGCCCGGGGAGACCGACGCCCGACGGCACCGAGGGGCGTCTCGCCCGATTCACCGAGCTGGTCGCGACCGCGATCGCCGACAGCCAGGCCCGCGAGCAGGTAGCGCAGCTCGCCTTCGAGCAGGCGGCGCTGCGCCGGGTGGCCACGATGGTCGCCCGCGCGCCGGAGTCGGAACAGCTCTTCTCCACCGTTGCCCGAGAGGTCGCATCCGTCTTGGACGTGCCCGGCGTGATTGTCACGCGCTACGAACCCGACGGAACGGCAGTAACGGTCGGTGAGGCATTTGGGCCTGACCTTGCGGGCGCGGAGCGATTCCTCGGCATCGGTACGCCGATGCCACCGGATCCTGGAACGCTCACCGCTCTGGTCCTCGAGACGCAAGACCCGGCGCGAGTCGACGACTTATCGACATCTCCGGGAACAGTCGGTGAGGTTGCGCGGGCGGCGGAGCTCGGTTCCGGTTGCGCGGGTCCGATCGTGGTCAATGGGGCCGTTTGGGGCAAGATGTGCGTGTTCTCGCGGGTGGGGACCGTACTTCCCGCGGGAACCGAGGATCGCCTCCACGACTTCGTCGAGCTCATAGCCACGGCGATTGCGAACTACGAGGCGCGCGGCGAACTGGCGGCGTCCGAGGCGCGTGCTCGCGAGCTGGCCGACGAGCAGGCGGCGCTCCGGCGGGTGGCCACGCTGGTGGCCCGTGGGGTCAGCCCCGAGGAGATCTTCTCGGCCGTCACCAACGAAATGGGGCGCCTGTTCGACTCCCCGCAAGCGTACGTGGGGCGCTTCGAACCCGATGGATCGGCGATGGTCGTTGTCGGTGTGAGCGACGGCATCCGCGGGATCTCGCTCGGGTCGCGCTGGGAGCTCGAGGACTACATGGCGTCGACCCGAGTCTTCCGGACCGGTCGTCCCGTGCGCGTCGTGTGGGACGACTTCGAACACATCTCTGGCCCCATGGCCGACGTCCTTCGCAAGATCGGCGCCGTCTCATCTGTTGGCGCCCCGATCGTCGTCGAGGGGCAGCAATGGGGCTTCGTGACGGTCACGGACACGAACAAACGCCTCCCTGTCAACGCGGAGATGCGCCTCGAGAAGTTCGCCGAACTCCTCGCGACTGCGATCGCGAACGCTCAGAGCCGTGCCGAGCTCGCCGCCTCTGAAGCACGCGCTCGTGGCCTCGCTGCAGAGCAAGCCGCCCTGCGCCGAGTCGCGACGCTCGTCGCCAAGGGAGCGAAGGGCGACGCCGTGTTCTCGGCCGTGGCGCACGAGGTCGCGCACGTATTCGGCGTGCAGCACGTGACGGTGTGCCGCTACGAACCCGACGCGATCCTGGTCCTAAGCGCCTTTGAGGACCCGGAGCCGACCGGCGCTCCACCGCCTTTCCCAGCCGGCCGCCGCTTGCCGCTCGACGATTCCAGTCTCCCCGGCTCGATCCACCGCACCGGCAAGCCAGCGCGCATCGACGATTTCACTGGTTCCCATGATCTTGCCGCCGTGGCGCGGCAGGCGGGTTTCACGGCCGCGGTCGGCGTCCCGATCGTTGTCGATGGAACCGTCTGGGGCGCCATCAACATCGCATCGACGAATAACGAGAGCTTGCTTCCGGACGCGGAGGATCGCCTCGCCCGCTTCACGGACCTTGTCGCGACGTCGGTCTCCAACGCAACGATGCGCGAGGAACTCGCCGGGTCACGCGCGCGCATAATTGCGGCCGGCGACGACGCGCGCCGCCGCATCGAGCGCGACCTGCACGACGGAGCACAACAACGACTCATCACCCTCACGCTCGCGCTCCGCAGGGCCAACGCGAAGCTTCCCGAAGGAGCCGACGAACTACACGCCGATCTCACCCGCGTTGCGGAGGGTATGACGACTGCCGTCGACGAACTCCGTGAGCTCTCGCGCGGCATCCATCCGTCGATCCTCACGGAGGGCGGTCTCTCGCCGGCGCTGAAAGCACTCGGGCGCCGCTCTCCCGTCCGCGTCAAGCTCGACATCGGCTTCGAGCAACGCCTGTCGGATCATGTCGAGGTCGCGGCTTATTACACCGTCTCGGAGGCGCTCACCAACGCGTCAAAGCACGCGAACGCCACGCGCGTGTGGGTTTCCCTCCGTATCGATCACGACATGCTCCGTCTTTCGATTCGCGATGATGGTGTGGGCGGCGCGGACCCCAACCGAGGGTCCGGACTAACCGGGCTGAGGGATCGGATCGAGGCGCTCGGAGGACGGATCAAGATCGAGAGCCCCTCAGGAAACGGAACCCTCATCGAGGTAGAGATCCCAATCGGGGAACCAGCTGATCGAGATCACGAGCCGGGCGAACTGCTTTCGCAGGTCATGACGCCCGGCTCGCCCAGCTGATCCGCGACCGCCGGCGATCTGATATTCGCGCGCGCGCGTGAGCTAAGGTCGCATCTCGCGGTCAGGCCGCGATGCCGAGCTGCGCGCGAAGCATCCACTGCTGCTCTTCGAGCGCCCGCACCACTTCGATCAGGACGTCCTGGGACGCGATGTCGATCTCGCCGAGCCGATCCATCCGGCCCCTCGTCAGCTCGCTGGCCTGCGCGATGCGATGCGTGAGCTCGCGCACGACCACGTGATCGTCGATCGGAGACTGTGCGATGGGCGCGAGGGGCGAACCGCTTGAGACCGCGCGCGCTTGGCCGTCCGGAACGTAGCCAAGTGCGACCGCGCGCTCGGCCACCGTGTCGGCGAGGTCGCGCCAGGAATCCACGAGCTCGTCGAGGTACAGGTGCAGCGGCCGGAACAGCGGTCCGACCACAGCCCAGTGGAGCTGCTTGCCGATCAGGGACAGGTCGACGAGCTCGTGCAGCGTCGCCTCGAGGACGTGCCCGACCTCGCCGTGCGCGTGTGGCTCGTCGAGAGCGGGCAGATATGTCGATGTCGAGACTGAAGCCATTGGCTCCTCCTTAGGTCGGTTTTGAGGGCAGAGCAGCCTGAGCGGCGCTGGGGTGACCTGCTCGATTGAGGTCACTCGACAGCAGACTCAGCCCGGTTTCCGGGTCGAACAGGTGCAGCTGTGACGTGTCGACCCACAGCTCAGCCTGCTGGCCCTGCCTCACTCCGCTGCCTGCGGCGAGACGGGCGACGATCTGCACGCCCTCCCCAGCGGGAGCAACGCTTGCCGGGTCGATGTCCTCCAACAGCTCCTCCAGCTCGCTCGACGCGACCCGCTCGGAGTCAACGGTGAAATGGGCGTAGTAGTCGGAGCCGAGCGCCTCGAGAACATCGATCTTCGTCTTGAACGTATGGCCGGTCTGGGGAAGTGTGACGAGGGCTGGGTCCTCGAAGTGCTCGGGGCGAATGCCGACGATCACGCCCCTGCGGCCGCCGCCATTGCCTGATTCAAGGCGCCTCCGCAGTGCGTCTGCAATCTTCAGATCGCCGATCGCCGTGTGCAGGCGGTCTCCGTCAAGCTCTCCGGGCAGGAAGTTCATCGATGGTGAACCGATGAAGCCCGCCACGAAGAGGTTGTTCGGCGCCTCGTACAGGTCCTGGGGCGTTCCCACCTGCTGGATCCGCCCGGCCCGCATCACGGCAATTCGGTCGCCTAACGTGACCGCCTCGATCTGGTCGTGGGTCACGTAAATCGTCGTCGTGCCCAGGCGCTCGTGCAGGCGCGAGATCGCGGTACGAGTCTGCACCCGCAACTTCGCGTCCAGGTTCGAAAGCGGCTCGTCCATGAGGAACGCCTTGGGATCGCGGACGATCGCGCGTCCCATCGCCACTCGCTGCCGCTGGCCGCCCGACAGGTTGGCCGGCTTGCGGTCCAGATGGCTCTCGACGTCCAGGATCGTCGCCGCCTCTTCCACCCGCCTGGCGATCTCGTCACGCGGCGTGCCCGCCAGCTTGAGGGCGAAGCCCATGTTCTCCCGGACGGTCATGTGCGGGTAGAGCGCGTAGTTCTGGAACACCATCGCGATGTCCCGATCCCTCGGCGCCAGATCGTTCACGACGTCGTCATCGATCTTGAGGACGCCCTCGGTGATGTCCTCGAGCCCCGCGACCATTCGCAGCGCTGTTGACTTGCCCGAGCCGGAGGGGCCCACCAGGATCATGAACTCGCCGTCGGCGATGGTGAGGTTCATGTCCTTGACGGCTTCGAAGCCGTCGGGGTAGCGCTTGGTGATGTGCTCGAAGACGATGCTGGCCATGCCGCCGATTATTCGAGCGGAGCTCCGGACTGCGAAACCGTTTGCCGACGCCGCGATAGGCAAAAGCGATTGATCCGACCCAGCGACCGCGGTTTGCTGCGAAACATGGACCGCGAGGGAACGCCATGTCGGAAGTGATGGGCGAAGGCCCGGCCTACGGCGAGGGCGACCCCGAGAGGCTGGGGTACGAGTACCTCATCGATCGCGCGCGGTCGGGCACAGTGGTTGTGCTTCTCCCCTCGGTCGATGAGGAGGGAGAGGGCGCCCTGGCGTGCACCACCTTTGATCAGCTCAGCGAAGATGACGAGCTCGAGCTGGTGGACGCAGACGCCCTGGTGCGGGCAGCCCGGCTGGTGCAGCTGTCCGACGATGCGTACAACCACACCGACGGCGCCGAGCCGTGGGCCGGCAATCGCGCTGCCTAAGCGCGGAGCCTTGCGAGACGGCGTTCGGCTTCGGAACGCAGGAAGACCCCCACCAGATGGCCCTCGGGAGTCGTGACGATCGCGGCCTTGCGCTCTCCCTCGGCCAACCGCTCGACGAGCTGCCCCGCGTCGATGCTCGGCCTGACAGTGCTGGGACCTGGTTCCATCACCTGCTCAACGAGCAGGTCCGGCCCCACCGCTTCGAGCTTGCTCTGCCAAAGGCGCCCGAGCACGATGCCGCAATCGTTCACCACCACGCAGAAGGCATGGCCGGAGCTGTCCACCCTCCCGTGGACGTCGGCGATCCGCTCTGCCAGACCGCAGACGGGCGGATGCGGGTCAACCAGCTCGCCGGCGTTAGGCACCGAAGCGGCCTCCCCCTCGCGCGGAAGCGCGTGCCCCAGCCAGTCCGCCTTCCCGCCCGCATAGTCGTATACCTGCTCGAACCCGAGCGTTTCGAGCCGCCACGCGGCTCGTGGGCTCATATCTCAGAGCGGGTCGTGGCAGTAGACGGCGACCGGCTTGTGACGATCGAGCGCCGAGGTGGTATCGGCACCAAGCTGCTTGAGGGGAATGTTGATGGCTCCGGGCAGGTGCTCCTCGGCGTATTCCCTTGGTGGCAGGACGTCGATCAACTGCCCGCCCTCGGCGAGCAGCAGCCGTAGCTGCGTGAGTTCGATGCTCGTAGGCATCCGCGCCTCTTTTCGCTTCTGAAGGTTGGTACGCCCGGAGCCGGGCCCCGGGCGTACCCAGCCGGGTCGATTCAGGACGCCAGCTCGGCGGTGCGACCGCTCGGACTGGTCTGATTCGTTCTCATGTCCACGGCGTGAAGTGCGCGCTCGTCGCGGAGCTCGTGCAGCGTCAGGCCCACGACGGCGAGCACCGCAACTGCGGCGGCTGCGCTGAAGCCCAGCCAGACAACCGTGCTGCTCGCGAACACGAGGCTCGAGACGATCATCCAACCGCCGGCCACAGCTGCCACTGCGCTGAGCGCGCGCTGCGCGGCGCCGCGGTCGACCGCTCCCGATGCCAGCGCGATCGCGACGATGGCGATGCCGCCGCCGAACGCGAGCCACGTGTAGACCGCTGGAGAGAACGCCTGGAACGCGGCGATCTCGAACCCGGCGACCAGGGCGAGGGCGAGGCTGGAGAGATAACGGATGCTCAAGAGAGCCTTCCTTTCTTGAACTACGTTCAGGGCCCGACGCCTGCCGTTCGCACGGGCGCGTTGCCGATGCCCTCTTGTCGTCCGACAACGTAGGTTCGAGGTCGCTCGCCTCAAATGCGGTTCGCGATTCCGCGATAGGGGATCCTGATCGCTCTCATTCGACGCCCGAGCCCTTCTTGCGCGCGGTGCGCCTTTCGCGCCGGCTGCGCCGCACGCGAGCCAGGTGCCTTTTGCGCCTGGCTTGATTTCGGGCACGGGTATGGCTCAAGCGCGGCATGCAGCAAGGCTCCAGCAATGCCGGCCGGCTTCAACCGGCCGTGCTTATCGAGCGATCGCAGAGTGCTGTTGTGGTGGCCCACCCGCCCCCGCATCCTTGCGTTGCGTACGTACCCGGCTGACAGGGCGGCGTGGAATGCCCGCCGCCCAGTCCCCCTCTCCAAGGGCGGCCTGCGCGCCCGCGCGGCGTGCCTGCGCCGCGCCGCCCTGTGAGCCGGGCCCGTACGACCGATATGACCCGGCGATCGACTCACCGCCACTCCTTTTCGAGCGGCATCGTCCAGGCGATTTGCTTTTCAACATGGAGCGACGATCAGGCACGCAAGCATCGGAGAAGGTCGTGTGGGGCCTGCGAGAGCGGCGTCTGTTCGCGCGGGCCCGAGACGAGAACGACGCCCGCGCGATGGACGAGCTGTTCCGGCTGATGCTGCCGCTTGCTCAAAGCCTCGCCAGAAGGTACCGGTGGTCAGGAGAGCCGCTCGAGGATTTGCTCCAGGTGGCGAGCTTGGGCCTCTATCGAGCGCTCCAGCGCTTCGATCCCGACCGCGGTGTGGAGTTCCCCGCCTACGCGATCCCAACGATCATCGGGTCGTTGAAGCGTTACCGGCGGGACTTCGCGCCGAGCGTGCGCGTGCCGCGCAGCCTGCAGGAGCGGGCGGGGGTGGTCCGGCGCGAGCTGAACCTGCTCTCTCAGGAGCTCGGCCGCTACCCGACGCCGGCGGAAGTGGCTGCGCGGTGCGAGCTTCGGGTCGAGGAAGTGCTCGAAGCGCGCGTCGCGGCCGAGGCTCATGCAGCGGCGTCGCTCGATGACGAATGCGGCGTTGATCCGTCAGCGCTGCCAGCGCGTGATGACCCGGCCTTCGAACACCTGGAGCATCGCGACGTGGTAGGCAGGGCGATGCGCGCCTTGCCCGAGCGCGAGAAGCGCATTCTCGCCCTGCGCTTCGGCCAAGAGCTCACTCAGCACGAGATCGCCCGGAACGTGGGGATCTCGCAGATGCAGGTCCATCGCCTGCTCACCCGAGCGCTCGAGCGCGTCGGGATCGTCCTGGCGCATGCGTATTGATACGTGCACAGAGAGGGAGGACTGATGCCTCTCGCCACGCCACGTCAGTACGCGGCGATGCTCGACGCGGCGGCTGATCGGGGATACGCCTACGCGGCCGTCAACGTCACCTCTTCGGAGACCTTGAACGCTGCGCTGCGAGGGTTTGCGCTTGCGAACGCGGATGGAATCGTGCAGCTCACGGTCGGCGCTGCCGAGTATTTCTCCGGGACGGGGGCGAAGGATGCGCTCCTCGGCGCGCGCGCCTTGGCGGAATACGCCCACGTCGTCGCCGAGGCGAGCCCGGTCCTCGTCGGCCTTCATACCGACCACTGCCCGCCGGCGCACGTCGACGATTGGCTCCGCCCGCTGCTCGCCGAGTCCCGCCGGCGGGTCGAACGGGGCGCCGCTCCTCTCTTCAACTCGCACATGTTCGACGGCTCCACGCTTCCGCTTGCGGAGAACCTGCGGATCTCCGCTCAGCTGCTCGCCCTGTGCGCCGAGCTCGACATCGTGCTAGAGGTCGAGTCCGGTGTGGTAGGCGGAGAGGAGGACGGCATCGCCGGGCCCGGCGGCGCGCACCCCGACCTCTACACGACCCCCGAAGACCTCCTCCGCGTGGCCGACGCCCTGGGTGTCGGCGAGCGCGGCCGCTACATGGTGGCGGCGACGTTCGGCAACGTGCACGGAACCTACGCCCCAGGCAACGTGGTTTTGCGCCCCGAGATCCTGCAAGCCGGCCAGCAAGCGCTCGCGACCGCGTATCCCGGCGCCCGCTTCAAGTACGTATTTCACGGCAGCAGCGGGTCAAGCGCGCAAGAGCTCGCGGATGCGGTCTCGTTTGGGGCGGTGAAGGTGAACGTCGACACCGACAACCAATACGCGTTCACCCGGGCGGTGGCCGGTCACGTGCTCGACCACTGGGATGGTGTGCTCAGAGTCGACGGCGGGATGGGGGACAAGCACAGCTTCGACCCGCGTGCATGGGGCCGCGCCGGAGAGGCCGCGATGGCGGAGCGGGTCCGGCAGGCGTGCGAGCAACTCGGATCGGCGGGACGCAGTCTCCCATGGTCGTAACAGCGCTCGCTCCTGTCTCGCAGCACTACCTGGACCAGGCCCGCCAGATGCAGGCGCTGTCCTTCGCGGTGCACATCCCGCTCGTCTGCTTCGGGATCGCGTTCCCGGCGATGGTGCTGTTCGCCGAGTGGCTCTATCTGCGCACGGGTGACGACCTCTACCGCACACTCGCCAGGCGCTGGAGCCGAGTGATGGTCGCCCTATTCGCGGTGGGGGTGGTCACGGGGACGATCCTCAGCTTCGAGATGGGCCTCTTGTGGCCGAACTTCACCGGCACCTTCGGTGCGGTCTTCGGGCTCGGATTCGCGATCGAGGGGTTCTCGTTCTTCCTCGAGGCGATCTTCATCGGCATCTACGTCTACGGGTGGGACCGCCTGTCGGCGCGGTGGCACTTCGCATCGGGCTTTCCGATCGTCATCGCTGGAATGACCGGCTCGCTGATGGTGATCTCCGTGAACGGCTGGATGAACCATCCGACCGGCTTCTCGATCCGCTCCGGCGAGGTGGTCGACGTGAAGCCGCTGGCGGCGCTGTTCAACGACAACCTGTGGCACGAGCTGGTGCACATGTACCTGGCCGGGTTCATCGTGGCCGGCTTCCTGGTCGCCGGGGTGTACGCGTTCGGCTGGCTGCGCGGCCGCCGTGACCGCCACCACCGCATCGGCCTGGTGGTGGCGCTGTCGGTCG
>DASUWY010000056.1 GCA_036378175.1 Thermoleophilaceae bacterium | reverse complement strand
CCGAGTGAGGACCATTCGGGCGCGCGCCGCGTGATCGACTCGCAGGCGCCGGGCGGCGCCACGGACACCGGCGACGCCCTGGCCGTGGCGATCCAGGCGCTTCAGGCGAGCGCCGGCGGCGGCAAGCTGCCGCCCTCCTCGATCATCCTGCTGTCCGACGGCCGCACCACCACCGGCCGCGATCCGGTGGCCGTGGCGCGCACCGCCGGCAAGCTTCACATTCCGATCTACACCGTGAGCCTCGGGACCCAGGACGCGCTGATCCCGAACCCCGGCGGCTTCGGCCCGCCCGTGCCGGTGCCGCCCGACCCCCAGCTGCTGGGGCAGATCGCCCGGGTGTCCGGCGGGCGCGCGTTCACGGCCGAGGACGACAGCGAGCTGTCGTCGATCTACAAGTCGCTCGGCTCACAGCTCGGCACGAAGGGGAAGAAGCACGAGATCACGGCCGCCTTCGCGCTCGGCGGGATCGCTCTCCTGCTGGCCGCCGCCGGCGCCTCCCTGCGCGTGTCGGGCCGCCTGCCGTAACAATCCCCGGATGGCGGACAGCAGCGCGTCGCGCGAGGAACGCACGGGCGAGTCGGAGCAGGAACGGCTCAACCGCAACATGAACGAGCTGCTCCAGGAGCTGCGCGTGTCGCAGACCGGGGTGCAGATCATCTTCGCCTTCCTGCTCGCACTGCCGTTCGCGCAGCGGTTCAAGGAGGTGACGCCGTTCCAGCGCGACGTGTACTTCGCCACGTTGCTCCTGTGCGGCGCCGCCGCCGCGTTCTTCATAGCGCCGGTGAACGCCCACCGGCTGATCTTCCGTCAGCAGGAGAAGGCGCGACTGATCACAAACAGCAACTGGATGGCGATCATCGGCCTCGCGTGCCTCGCCACCGCGCTCGTGGGCGTGATCCTGCTGATCTCCGACTTCCTCTTCGGCACCACCACCGCCGTGATCAGCACCACCTGCATGTTCGTGCTGTTCGCCGGGCTCTGGTACGCGCTGCCGCTGTCGTGGCTGCTACGGCAGGGCAGATCGAGCTCAGCCGAGGCGGCGAGCTCCGAGCGCTGACTTCGCTACATCCTCGCCGGCCGGGTCAGGAGCTACTGACGCCCAGAGCCGAGCTGAGCTGCGCGAGCATGTCCTTCTCCCCCTGGCTCACGCGCTCGGCGTGGAAGCCCATGAAGCCACCCTCCTTCGCCGCCTCCGCCGCGCGCTGGGCGCACTCCATGATGAAGCTGCGGAACGCCTCGGCCTCGTCCGGCGTGGCCTTGCTCGTGACGATCTCGCTCGCCCGTCCGATCTCGTCCACGATCTCCTTGCCGGCCATCGCGCCCCGCGGCTTGAAGTCGCCAACCGGGTTCTTGTGCTGCTCGGCAAGCGCACGCACCTCAGCTGCGATCTCGCCGACGAGCCCACTCGCCTGCTCGTGGGTCACCACCTTCACCACGGCGGAGGTCTCCTTCACCACCTCGATCGGGCCGCCAGGATCGGCGATCGTTATCGCCATGCCCGCCACCATCGGTGAGCGCACCAGCGTCGCCCACTCCTCCTCTGTGAAATCGGCCTTTGTGGTCATGTGCGGAGGCTAACCGGCGGAGATAGTTTTCGCCGGGTATGGACGTCGCGTACACGAAGGGCCTGCACGAATTGGGCGACGGGCTGTTCGCCTATCTCCAGCCGGACGGTGGGTGGGGCTGGAGCAATGCGGGGCTCGTGACCTCGAACGGAAGCTCGCTGCTCGTCGACACGCTGTTCGACCTGGGGCTCACGCGCGAGATGCTCGACTCCATGCGAGCGGTCACCGCCGCAAACCCGATCGAGGCGGCGATGAACACGCACTCGAACGGCGACCACTGCTTTGGCAACCAGCTTCTGCCGCCCGGGGTCGCCCTCTATGGGACGCGGACCGCGGTCGCTGAGATGCAGGCCGCTCCGCCGAATCTGGTCCACCTCCTCTTCAAGGTCGATCACGGGGATCCGGTGTTCACCCGCTTTGCGAGGGAGGCCTTCGGCCCCTTCGATTGGGAGGGCGTGGAACTGCGCCTGCCGTCCGAGACCTGGGATGGGCGGCTCGAGCTGCGCGTGGGCGAGCGCGAGGTCACGTTCATCGAGCTCGGGCCGGCTCATACGGGCAGCGACTCGATCGTGCACGTGCCCGACGCGGGCGTGGCGTTCACGGGCGACCTGCTGTTCATCGAGGCCACGCCGATCCTGTGGGCGGGCACGTTCGCGAACTGGCTGGGCGCCTGCGAGACGATCCTGTCGCTCGGTGCACGCCTGCTCGTGCCGGGGCATGGGCCGCCAACTGGCGACGAGGGCGTGCGCGGCGTGATGCGCTACCTCGAGTACGTGCGCGCCGAGGCGCGCGTGCGGTTCGACGCCGGAATGGACGCCGAGGGCGCCGCCGACGACATCGACCTCGGCGAGTTCGCCAGCTGGAGCGACAGCGAGCGCATCGCGGTGAACGTCGAAACCGCCTACCGCGAGTTCGATCCGGAACGGGCCGTTGCGCCCGTGCCGGAGCTGTTCATGCGGATGGCGCGCTGGAAGGACCGGCACTGACCATTCGGATCGTCGTCACGACCGATTGCAGCCGGTACCGCAGCTGGGGTAGGTTCGGCGCGACATCCAAAAAGAAGGGAGCCGCGCAATGCACGCAGTCGTGGTCAACGTGACGATCAGCGACCAAGAGGCGGGAGCGACCGTGGCCGAGCTACAGGAGCAGGTCATTCCCCGCGTCTCGAAAGCGCCCGGTTTCGTGGCCGGCTACTGGACGAGGAAGGACAACGCGGGCCTGTCGATGTCGATCTGGGAGTCCGAGGACGCCGCCAACGCCGCGAGCGAAATGGTGCGCTCGGCCGCGCCGACCGGAGTCACGGTCGATAACGTCGAAGTTCGCGAGGTGGTGGCCAGCGCCTGAGCTGCCCTCCTCAGCCCTCGTTGTGGTTCACGACCTCGATGTTGTGCCCGTCCGGGTCGAGCACGAACGCGCCGTAGTAGCCCGGGTGATAGACGGCGCGCTCGCCCGGCGCGCCGTGGTCCCGGTAGCCCGCCGCCAGCGCGGCGGCGTGGAACGCGCGCACCGTGGCGTCCTCGCGCGCGGGAAAGGCGAGGTGGACGTGCTCGGTGAGGGGCCGCTCGTCCTGGACGAGCGAGAAGGTGTAGTCGGGGCCTGAGAAGCGCACGCGGCCAGGCTCCTCGTGCGCCAGGCGGAGCCCGGCGTGTGGGGCAACCGTCGTGTAGAAGCGCCGGGAGGCCTGAGGGTCACGGACGCGGATCCACAGGTGATCGATCCTGCCGTCCGGCACGGCGTGTTCCTGGTCGCCATGAACCGCCTCCACGCTGTTGCCGTCGGGGTCGAGGAGGAAGCCGCCGTAGTAGGTCGGGCCGTACTGCGCGCGCGGCCCCGGCGCGCCGTCGTCGCGGTAGCCGGCGTCGATCCCGGCCTGCCAGAAGGCGTCCACCTGCGAGCGGTCGCGGGCACGGAAGCCCACGTGGAGCCCGCGGGTGACCGGGTGCTCGCCGTCCGTCGGACCGATCCACCAGTCGTCCCACCCGACCATGTCGGCGCCCGCATAGCTGGGCTCGATGCCCAGGATGCCCAGGACGGTTCGGTAGAAGCGCTCGGAGGCCGCGAGGTCCGAGACGGCTATGCCCACATGGTCGAACAAGTGGCCGAGGCTACCGGCCGGCACCGTAGGATTGCCGCCGTGGCGTTCACGGTCAGGAACCTCAAGGAGGACCTGGAGGACGTCGGCTCGAACTTCCACGGCGCGCCGGACCTGGAGTTTCGCCTGGCCACCCAGGCGCTCGAGCTCGAGCAATCCGGCCTCGGCTACCAGCGCATCCCGCCCGGCTATCGCTTTCCGTACGGCCACACGCACAGGCGGCAGGAGGAGGTGTACGTGGTCCTCCGCGGGAGCGGCCGGATGAAGCTCGACGACGAGATCGTCGAGCTCAGGGAGTGGGACGCGGTGCGCGTCTCGCCTGGTACGTGGCGGGGCTACGAGGCCGGGCCGGACGGCCTCGAGATTCTCGTGATCGGCGCGCCCAATCTCGGCGAGGCTCCCCGCGAGGACGTCGAGGGCAGGCGCGACTGGTGGTCTGACTAGAGGGTCAGCTGTGGCAGCGGCCGTACGCCGCGTATTTCTCGGTGCCGGTTGTGTAGGCCACCGTCAGCAGGAACGGCCAGCCTCGTTTCGCGCAGGTGGGCGGGTTGGTGAGCAGGTGGTAGGTCACCCGCCTGCGATGGCCGCCCGCGCCCACGGTGACGCTGCGCTGCGCGCCGAAGCGGACGTTCACGCGGTGAAGCTGCACCGTGATGTTCGAGGGAAGCTCGGCGGCCGTGTCCGCGAAGCGCAGTTCCAGGCCATAGCGCCTGGCCCGCAATCTGACCATCCGCCCAACGAGGTTGAAGGTCAGGCCCGACTTCGGCTCGTGGGCGGCCAGCACGAGACCGGCGAGGTCGTGCGGCCGCTGGCGCGCGATCAGGAAGAACTTGATCCCGAGCGTGAGTTCCTGTGGCGGTCCGGACGCCGGGAAGACGGTCACCTGGCCGCCGCCGCCGCCGATCTTGCTGGCGGCCGGGCAACTCGATGCCCGAGCCTCAGCCAGGGTGCAGGTCTTGCGGACCGCGCGCGGGTTGAACTTGTAGCCGCGGGCGATGTCCACGTTGTAGGCCTGAAGCTGCGCCGCCGGAGGCTGGGCGAACGAGGCGTGCCACGTGAGCGTGGCAGGCGCGCCCGGCCGCGGCGGCAGCACCCGAACCGAGCCGGGCGGCAGCTGCTCAGCCTGCACCGAGGCCCCTGTCACCGCGCAAGCCGCCGCTACGAGGAGGGCGTTTCGGCGCCAGCCGGACATGCGCTCGACACTAACCCAGGTCCGCCACATCGGCCAGCACCCGCAGTGTCCGCGCGAAGACCAGGTTCGAGCGTGGACGCGGAGCTCACTTCAAGCGCGCAGGCGCTTCGCCTCCCCAAGGCGCGGGTCGTCCGGCCGGGCCGACAGGTTGATCTCCACAAGGCGCGCGGCCGCCCGCCGGGCCGCGCCCGCCAGCTCCGCGGCGGTGTTGGCGTCGCCCTCGAGCGTCCGGTTGCCGCGGGCGGCCAGGTCGCGCGCGAGGCCCTCCACCTCCGCCGCCAGCCGCGCGATCTCGAGCGGTGAGTCGGCCGCGGCGGAGAGCGCAGCGCCGAGTCGCTCGCTCCGTGCGGGGTCGTCCTTTGGGAGGCGCGACGCTTCCAGCACGGGTCCGTACGCGCTGAGCTCTCGGTCTGCGAGTGTCAGCGCTTGCGCACGTAGGTCCGCCGCCACCTCGCGATCGCTGAACGCCGCCGCCATCTCCACGAGCGCCGCCGCCAGGGCCAGCGCCCACGCCGCCGCGCTGCCACCGCCGGGCGCCGGAGTGCGCGCCGCCACCTCGTCAAGCAACGTGTTGAAAGCCTTGGAGTCGCTCAGAACGCGAGCGACTATACGGCCGCGGACGCCACGGGCTGTCCCACGGCGCGGCGGCGCAGACCGCCGCTGCGAGCCGCCAGCGCGAGCCAGATCAGCCCCACGACGAGTATCGCGAGGCTCTCGAGCTGCGCGGCGGTGAGCCCGGCCGCCACGTGCGAGTTCCGGCGCCAGAACTCCACGATGAAGCGCTCGATGCCGGCGAACACGAGGTAGAGCGCAAACAGCACGCCCGGCCGGAAGCGGTCGCGCCAGTGCCAGAGGAGCAGGGCGACGAAGCCCATCGCCACCGTCTCGTAGATCGGCGTGGGCTGAACCGTCACACCCGGCGGGGTGGGCGTGGTGCCATGCGGGTAGCCCATCGCCCACGGGAGCGACGAGGGCTTGCCGTAGTCGCCGTCCCCGGCCACCTGACAGCCGATCCGGCCGATCGCGTAGCCGAGCGGCAGTCCCACGGCCGCGATGTCCACGAGCTGCAGGCTGAAGAAATCGCGCCAGCGCGCCCAGAGCAACACGGCGATCGCACCGCCGAGCAACCCGCCGTACCAGATCAGCCCCGACCCGCCGAACACGTTGCCGAGCAGGCTGCCGTGCAGCGACGAGTGGTTCTGGATCAGGTAGTAGGCGCGCGCGCCGATCAGCCCGCCTACCACAGCGGTGACGACGATCTCGTATGCCCAGTCGGGCGGCTTGCCGAGCTCGCCGAGACGGCGCGCCGCCACCAGCCCCCACGCCACGAAGTTGAGCGCGAAGAACACGCCGAACGTCTGGATCGTTACGCCGCCGATGTGGATGTGCGCGAGCACCGGCTACTCCTCCGGATCGCGCGCACGCGGCCGCCGCGCGAGCATCATCACGGCGAGCAGGGTGGCGGCGAACGCCATCTGCCCGAAGGTGAGCGCGGTGCCCAGGTTCTTCGCGCCGAACGCGAGCGCCAGCAGTGTGGCGATCACGAAGGCGCCGACCAGAAGCGCGATCTGCTTGATCAGCACAGCCGGATTTTGGCAGCCCGCGGCGGGAAAGCCGCGGGCCGCCGCAACCAGTGCTCTACGCGGTGGCGAGAGCCGGCGCCTCGTCGCTGTAGCGCTCGCCGCGCTCGGCCTTCTCCACCAGCGAGGCGGGTGGCTCGAAGCGCTCGCCATAGCGCTCCGCCAGCTCGCGCGCGCGGGCCACGAAGCCGGCGGGGCCGCCCTCGTAGCCGTTGATGTACTGGAGCACTCCGCCGGTCCAGCCGGGGAAGCCGATGCCGAGGATCGAGCCGATGTTGGCGTCGGCCACCGACTCGATCACGCCCTCGTCGAGGCACTTCACCGTCTCGATCGCCTCGATGAACAGCATGCGCTCCTTGAGGTCCTCGAACGGGATGTCGATGTTCTCGCCGCCGAAGGCCTCCTTCAGGCCCGGCCATAGACGAGTGCGCTTGCCGTCCTCGTACTCGTAGAAGCCCGCCCCCTCGAGGCGGCCGGGCCGCTCGAACTCGTCGAGCATCCGGTCCACCACCTCCTCGGACGGATGCGCGTCCCAGCCGCTGCCCGTGGCGTTCGCCTCCTTGGCCGCGTTCCGGATCTTGCGCATGAGCTTGAGGTTGAGCTCGTCGCTCAGCTGGAGCACCGGAGCCGGATAGCCCGCCTGCGAGGACGCCTGCTCGATCGACGGCGCCGGCACGCCCTCGGTGAGCATCGCGATGCCCTCGTTTATGAACGTGCCGATCACGCGGCTCGTGAAGAAGCCGCGCGAGTCGTTCACCACGATCGGCGTCTTCTTGATGAGCTTGGCCACGTCGAGCGAGCGGTACAGCGTCTCCTCCGAGGTCTGCTCGCCCTTGATGATCTCGAGCAGCGGCATCTTGTCCACGGGGCTGAAGAAGTGCAGCCCGATGAAGTCAGCCGGGCGCGACACGCCCTCGGCCAGCTCGGTGATCGGCAACGTGGAGGTGTTCGACGCGACGAGCGCGCCGTCGGCGAGGTGCGGCTCGATCTCGGCGAACACCTCGGCCTTCACCTTCGGGTCCTCGAACACGGCCTCGATCACGAGCTCGGCGCCCGCAGCGTCCGCCGGATCGGACGTCGGCTTGATGCGGGCGAGCAGCTCGTCGGCCTTGTCGCGCGTGGAGCGGCCCTTCTCGATCTGCTTGTCGAGCAGCTTGGCTGAGTACGACTTGCCCTTCTCCGCCGCCTCCGCCGACACGTCCTTCAGCACGACCTCGATGCCCGCCTTCGCGCACACGTACGCGATGCCGGCGCCCATCATTCCGGCGCCGAGCACGACCATCTTCCTCGGCTGGAACTGCTCGATGCCCTCGGGCCGGTCGCGATCGCCGTTCACCTTCTGCATGTCGAAGAAGAACGCCTGGATCATGTTCTTCGACACCTGGCCGCACACGAGGTCCACGAAGTAGCGGCCCTCGATCTCGATGGCGTTGTCGAAGTCCACCTGCGAGCCCTCCACCGCCGCGGCCATGATGTGGTGCGGGGCCGGGTAGTTCGCGCCCTTGATCTGCTTGCGCAGGTTGGCCGGGAACGCCGGCAGGTTCATCGCCAGCTTCGGATTGGATGGCGTGCCGCCGGGGATCTTGTAGCCCTTCTCGTCCCACGGCTGGTGCGCCTCGGGGTTCTCGGCGATCCACTTCTTGGCGGCCGGGATGAGGTCGTCCTGAGTCGCCACGATCTCGTCCACCACGCCCAGCTCCTTGGCCTTGTCGGGCCGCAGCCGCTGGCCCTGGAGCAGGAGCTGCATCAGCGCGTCCACGATGCCGAGCATGCGCACCGTGCGCACCACGCCGCCGCCGCCCGGGAGCAGGCCGAGCTGCACCTCCGGGAAGCCCACCACGGCCTTCGGGTCATCCACCACCACGCGGTGATGCGCGGCGAGGGCGATCTCAAAGCCGCCGCCGAGCGCGGCGCCGTTCAGTGCGGCCACCACGGGCTTGCCGAGCGTCTCGAGCCGGCGCAGCTGCGCCTTGATCTCGCGCACGCCCGCCGCCACCTGCGGCGCGTCCTCCGGCGTGGCCTTGATCAGGTCGTGAAGGTCGCCGCCCGCGAAGAAGGTCTTCTTCGCCGACGTGATCACCACGCCCGTGATGTCGTCCTTCTCCTGCTCGAGGCGCTCCACCGTCTCGCCCATCGAGCGGGCGTAGGCCTCGTTCATCGTGTTGGCGGACTGGTTCGGGTCGTCGAGGGTGAGGATGACGACGCCTCCGTTGTCCTTCTCGTAGCGAATGGTGCTGCTCATCGAACTGCCTCCACAACCGTCGCGATTCCCATGCCGCCGCCGATGCAGAGCGTGGCGAGGCCGTACTTGCCGCCCGTGCGGTGCAGCTCGTCGATCAGCGTGCCGAGGATCATGCCGCCGGTGGCGCCCAGCGGGTGCCCCATGGCGATGGCGCCGCCGTTCACGTTGACCTTCTCCATGTCGAGGCCCATGTCGCGGACGAAGCGGAGCACCACCGCGGCGAACGCCTCGTTGATCTCCACGAGGTCGAGGTCGTCGACGGTGAGGCCGGCCTTGTCGAGCGCCTTGCGCGACGCCGGCGCGGGGCCGGTGAGCATGATCGTCGGGTCGGCGCCAGAGACCGCGGTGGCGAGGATCTTCGCGCGCGGCGTGAGGCCGAGCTCGTCGCCCGTCTTCTCGTTGCCGACGATCACGAGCGACGCCCCATCCACGACCCCGGACGAGTTGCCCGGCGTGTGGACGTGGTTGATCTTCTCGACCCAGTGGTACTTCTGGAGCGCCACGGCGTCGAAGCCGCCCATCTCGCCCATCGCCTCGAACGACGGCTTGAGCCCTGCGAGCGTCTCAACGGTCGTGCCCGGGCGGATGAACTCGTCGTGGTCGAGCACCACCTGCTCGTTCAAGTCGAGCACCGGCACCACCGACTGCGAGAAGCGGCCCTCCTCGCGCGCGGCGGCGGCCCGCTCCTGCGAGCGCGCGGCGTACTCGTCAACGTCGTCGCGGCTGAAGCCCTCAACTGTCGCGATGAGGTCGGCGCTGATGCCCTGCGGCACGAAGCTCGTGTCGTAGTTGGTCTCGGGGTCCATCGCCCAGGCGCCGCCGTCCGAGCCCATCGGCACGCGCGACATCGATTCGACGCCGCCGGCGAGTACGAGGTCCTCCCAGCCGGACGCGACCTTCTGCGCGCTGATGTTCACGGCCTCGAGGCCGGAGGCGCAGAAGCGGTTGAGCTGAACGCCCGCCACGGTGTCCGGCAGGCCCGCCTTGATGGCGGCGGTCTTGGCGATGTCCGCGCCCTGGTCGCCCACCGGCGAGACGCAGCCGAGCACGACGTCGTCGATCCGGTTCGGATCGAGCCGGACGTGCCTGGAGAGGAGCTCGTGCATGAGGCCGACCACGAGGTCGACCGGCTTCACGGAGTGCAACGAGCCGTTGTGCTTGCCCTTCCCGCGCGGTGTGCGGACCGCGTCGAAGATCAGGGCGTCGGTGCTGCTCATGGTGTTGTGACTCCTGTCGTTTGCTGTTCGATCTTCGGAAGTGCTTCGTCCACGAGCGCGACGAGCCCCTGGACCAGGAGCTGGTGCACATCGCGCCGCGGCAGGCGGCCGTTCTGCAGCCAGTCGGCGGTGATCGCCTGTGCGAATCCCTCATAGCCGCGCATCAGCGCGCGCACCCGCGGAGTGGCCTCGGCCGGCGGGCCCCATGCGAGGGCGATCAGCTGGTCGACGATGCGGCGGCGGGCGTCCTCGAGCGCAGCCTCCACCTCGGGGTCGCGCCCGAAGCCCTGCGCGCCGATGCTCGCAAGCCATGTGCCGCGGTTGGCCTTGACGGTTCGCAGCCAGCGGTCCACGGCGTCGGAGAGCACCGCCAGGCGCTCGCTCTGGTCCGCGCCGGCGCCGGGCGGGAAGAGGTCATCCGGCACCTCGAGCATCGAGCGCACCACCTCCACGTAGAGATCGCGCTTGGTGCGGAAGTAGTGGTTCACGAGGCCGCGCGCGATGCCCGCCTCCCGCGCCACCTCCACGGTGGAGACGGCGTCGTAGTTGCGCTCGGAGAAGAGCCTCGCCGCCACTCGAAGGATCTGCGCGCGGCGCTCTTCTGCATCCAGGTAAGTGCGCCGCTGCTGCGCCCCCGTCGGCATCCGCAGGGACTCTAGCAATCAAATTGGCACTGTGCCAAAATGGTGGCTGCGGTGAGGGAAGTGGGTCTTTTCAGGCCGGATTCGGTCACCTGGCGGGTGGTTGGCCACCAGTCTTCGCTTGTGGGCGGACTGCGTTCGCTGATCATCCAGTCCCTCCATCCGCTGGCGATGGCGGGCGTGGCCGACTTCAGCGATTACCGCAGCCGGCCACTCAAGCGGCTGCAGGGCACCGCCGCCTACGTCGCGGCCACGACATTCGGCACGACCGCGCAGGCACGCGAGGCAGCCGACAGGGTGCGCCGCATCCACAAGCACGTTCGCGGCGTCGACCCGGTGACCGGCCGCGAGTACAGCGCCGACGACCCGCACACCCAGGTCTGGGTCCACACCGTTGAGATGCATTCGTTCCTCGCCGCGTACCGCGCGTTCGCCGGACCGATCAGCGACGAGGAGGCCGACGCCTACTTCGCGGAGAACGTCCGGGTGGCCGAGCTGCTCGGCACGCCCGCCGCGCTCGTGCCCGCCTCGCTTGCCGAGGTACGTGAGTACTTCGCCCGCGTGCGGCCCGAGCTGCGGATGTCGCCCGCCGCGCGTGACGCGATCCACTTCGTGCTCCGCCCGCCGCTCGGCTCACGCGAGCTGCTGCCGTTCCAGCTCCCGATGCGGACACTCTCGAGCGGCGCGCTCGCCCTGGTGCCGCGCGACCTGCGGCGACTCGCTGGGATCGATCGCTCGCCGGCGATCGACGCAGCGGCCATCGCCGCGGCCCGGCCACTCGTCACTGCGCTCGGGCTGCCGCTCGTCCGCCAGGTGCATCGCGTGGTGGTGGGCCGCGACGCGACGGACATCGGGCGCGCGGGGGTGGAGCGCGAGGCGGCGGCTGCTTAGCGTCACGCTCTTCCACCCCAGCCAGCGGGTTGACCTTGCATCGCGCACGCCGCTGATGGAGGATCGCGCCAACTGGCTCATCACCCGTAGGAGGTCGGCTATGCCGATGTATCTAGGTCGCTTCCGCTACACGCCCGACGCGATCAAGGCGCTCGTGGAGAACCCGCACGATCGTGCGCGAGCGGCCGGCGCGGCCGTCGAGTCCGTCGGCGGCACGCTTCACGGCTTCTGGTACGCGTTCGGCGAATTCGACGGCTACTTCCTGATGGAGGCGCCCGATAATTCCACTGCCATGGCGCTGTCCGCGACGGTCGCGCAGAGCGGTGCGCTCAGCACGATCGAGACGATCCCGCTCATGAGTGTCGAGGAGGGAATCGAGGCGTTGCGGAAGACGCAGTCAGCGGTGTACGCCCCGCCCACGGCCTAGCGTCCGTCAGGGGATATCGCGCGGCACATCCGGGTCCGGCGCGGGCTCGTCCTCGCCGTGCACTCCATGCTCGAGGTGCGGCGGCTCGGGCTCGGGCCCGTCGAGATCGTTCGCCGGATCCGGCACGTGCGGCGGCCGGACGGGCGCATCTGGGTCGGCCCGCCGGCGGCGCAGCAGGTTCCAGCACTGGTCGAGCTCTTCACGGATCTCGCGCAGCCGCGCGTGACCCGCCTCGTCGAGATGAGCGGAGTCGGCCCACAGGCGCTGCTCCTCCTCGACGAGCGCCTCGATCCGGTCACCGATGCCGCCGCTCGCCACGAGGCCGATCGTACTCCCCTCCACGCACGGCGAAACAACGACCGAGCTATCCCAACCCGTGATTGCTGCCGTTCGCACCGCGCGGGTGCTGGGCCACGAGGAGACTCCATACTTGCGGAAGGAGCGCTTCTCCTTGACGGCAGCAGCCGAGCCCATCCCGCGCGCGGACCAGCGGCACAACGTGCTCGTGATCTTCGGCGGGCTCACGCTCGTGATGCTGCTGGCGGCACTCGATCAGACGATCGTCGCCACCGCGCTCCCCACGATCGTCGGCGACCTCGGCGGGCTCGCGCACCTCTCGTGGGTGGTGAGCGCCTACCTGCTCGCGCAGACGGCGGTTACCCCGCTGTACGGAAAGCTCGGCGACCTCTACGGCCGCAAGATCGTGCTCCAGACCGCGATCGTGCTCTTCCTCGCCGGCTCCGCCCTGTGCGGAGCCGCGCAGTCGATGACCGAGCTGATCGCGTTCCGGGCGGTTCAGGGCCTCGGCGGCGGCGGGCTGATCGTGCTCACCCAGGCGGTGGTGGGCGACGTTGTGTCCCCGCGCGAGCGGGGCAAGTACCAGGGCATCTTCGGCGCGGTGTTCGGGTTCGCGAGCGTGGCGGGGCCGCTCCTCGGCGGCTTCTTCGTGGACAACCTCTCGTGGCGCTGGATCTTCTACATCAACCTGCCGCTCGGGCTGGTGGCGATGGCGGTGCTCGCGGTGGTGCTGCCGGCACAGGGCGCGCGAAGGGAGCCGCAGATCGATTATCTCGGCGCCGGGCTGCTCGCCGCGGCACTGAGCTGCATCGTGCTCGCCACGAGCCTCGGCGGCAACACGTGGGCGTGGAACTCGGCGCCGCTCATCATCACCGCGCTGGCCGCGCCGGTTCTGCTCGCGCTCTTCGTGATGGTGGAGCGGGGAGCCGCCGAGCCGGTGCTGCCGCTGCGGCTGTTCCGCAACAAGGTCTTCACCATCTCGGGCGCCACGGGGCTGATTGTGGGCTTCTCGCTGTTCGGCGCGGTCACGTTCATGCCGCTCTTCTTCCAGACGGTGTCCGGAGCGAGCCCCACCAGCTCCGGGCTCCGGCTGATCCCGATGATGGTGGGGGTGGTGGGTACCTCGGTGGGCTCCGGCCAGGTGATCAGCCGCATCGGGCGCTACAAGCCGTTCCCGATCGCCGGCACGGCTCTGATCGTGGTCGGCTTCGTCCTGCTCGCGGGCATGGGAGCAACCACCTCGACCGTGAGCGCGTCGCTCCGGCTCTTCGTGCTCGGCCTCGGGCTCGGGCTCGTGATGCAGGTGCTGGTGCTCTCCGTGCAGAACGCGGTCGACTACGCCGACCTCGGCGTTGCCACCTCCGGCGCGACGTTGTTTCGCCTCGTCGGCGGCTCGCTCGGCACCGCCACGTTCGGCGCGATCTTCTCGAACAAGCTGAGCACCGAGCTGGCGGGCGCCGTGCCCGCGGCTGCTCACCAGCAGGGCCGGCTCAGCCCGCAGCAGCTCCAGAGCCTGCCGCCGGCGGCGCACGACGCCTACATCCACGCCTTCACCAACTCGCTGACCTTGGTGTTCGAGGTGGCCGCCGGGGTGGCGGTGCTCGGCTTCGTGCTCGCGCTCCTGCTTCCCGACCGCGGGCTGCGCGAGACGGTGCAGACGGCGGGCCCACAGGAGCACTTCGCCGTCCCGCGCGGCGACGACAGCGCGGCCGAGTTCGAGCGGGCGCTCAGCGTGCTCGGCCAGCGCAACCTCCGGCAGCGCATCTACGAGCAGCTCGCGCGGGAAGCCGGGATCGACCTCCCCGCACTCGAGGCGTGGACGCTTGCGCGCGTTCACGACGGCGTGCCCGGACCGGCGGACACACTCGCGCGGCGCATCGACGTGGATCCGATTCGCGTGTCCGCCGCGCTGGCGGAGCTCCAGCGCCGCGGCCTGCTCGTGTCCTCGGATGGCTGGTTCGCCACCACCGCTGACGGCGACGAGCTGGTGGAGCGGCTCGTCAGGCTCCGCCGCGAGCACCTGGCGGCGCACGTGGCCGACTGCACACCCGAGGAGCAGCAGGAGTTCGCTCACGTGCTCCAGCGGCTCGCGCGCGACCTCCTCGAGGAGCGGCCGCGCGAGCCGGAACCCGTCTGACGCGCGGTTATAGTCGCCCGCGTGGAGGCACTCGCCGCGGCCATGCGCGAGCACGGCGTGAGACGAACGTTCCGGCGGGGCCAGGCGCTGTTCTCACAGGGCGACATCGGCGAGCGGGTCTTCCTCGTGGAGGAGGGCTGGGTGACGATCCGGTCCTCGAGCCCCGAGGGTGAGGAGATGATCCTCAACCTGCGCGGGCCCGGGGAGCTGCTCGGCGAGATGTCAATCCTCGATCGCGCGCCGCGCAGCGCCGCGGCCGTGGCGGTGGGCGAGGTGGTGGCGCTGGTGGCGCCCGCCAGCTCGATCGGTCGTGTGATCGCCACGGACCCGGGCGCCGCGGGCGACGTCGTGCACGTGCTGCTGCAGCGGCTGCGCGAGGCGGACGCTCAGCGGCTCGAGTTCACCGTGTTCACCACGGTCACGCGCGTGGCGCGGCGCCTGCTCGATCTCGCCGATCGCTTCGGCCAGCCCACCCCCGACGGCGTGCGGGTGGACCTGCCGCTGTCACAGGAGGAGCTCGCCACCTGGTGCGGCGCGTCACGCGAGGCGACGGCGAAGGCGTTGCGCACGCTCCGCGAGATCCGCGCGATCGCCACCGGGCGGCGCACCGTCACGATCACGGACGCGGACGAGCTCCGCCGCCAGGCCCACGTGGCCTAGCGACTGTGTCCTTTTACACACTGCGAGGCCTCCAAAGCGCGTGGATCGGGCTCTGGAGCGGGCGTAGCTTGCTCCCATCACCCAATCCCTCCCAAGGAGCCCGCATGAACCCGCAACTCAACTACCACGCAAGCCAGGCGCGGATCCACGAAATGCGCCGCCTGAGCGAGCCGCTCCAGGACGTTCAGCGCGAGAGGAAGACCGGTCGTCTCGCCGGGCTCTTCTCCTCGCTCACCTCGAAGTCGCGTCCCGCTCCCGCATGGCGCCCGAGCGGCGCCCCCGCCGCCGACAAGGCCTAAGCCCCGTCAGGAACGGTTCTCCGCGCCCGCCGTCGCGGGCGCGGCGGCCGGTATACACAGGTCGGGTCGCGCTGGGTGGTTGAGCCAGCGCCGCAGCGACCAGAACGCAGGCAGCCCTCCCAGGAGCGGCAGCCAGAACAGGATCAGCCGGTAGGCCAGCACGGCCGCCACCGTTGGCTGCGCTGACGCGCCGTACACGATCAGCGTTCCCACCAGGCCTAGGTCGATGCCGCCCACGCCTCCAGGGATCGGAAGCGCCCCGCCCAGCTGGCCGATGAGGTAGCCGATCAGGATCACCGAGATCGGCGGGCTCGCACCGACGGCGTGGTAGGTGGCCCACAGGACGAAGTTGTCGAAGGCCCAGTAGCCGAACACGCCGGTGAGCAGCAGCGCGTCCCGCGCCTTCAGCAGCCCTCCCGCCTCGCGCACGCCGCCCACGATCGCGCGCCGCGTGGCGTTCCACCAGCGGGCGAGCCGTTCGCGGTCAGGGTCGGCGGGCTCGGGCTCGTCGAGCGCCCCGATGGCCGCCACCGCGGCTATCGCGGCGAGCGCGAGCAATGCGGGCAGCAGGGTGCGCCAGAGCGGCTGGCTCGGCCCGACGATCCCGAACGCGAAGAGCAGCCCGATCACGGCGACCGCCACGAAGTTCACGCCGCTCTTCAAGATGAAGAACGCGACCGAGCGCCGCGCGATCTGGCTAGCCGGCATGCCGCTCCGGCTGAGGATCCAGGCGCCGAGCGCCAGCCCGCCCGCGCCGCTCGCGGGCACGATGGACCCCATTCCGAGCTCCGCCCACGAGATCTCGATCGTGCTGCGCCACGACATCTGGGTGCAGAACACCGGCCGGAAGGCGAGCACGTACGACCAGCAGGAGAGCGCCTCGAGCAGAACGGCAACGGCGAGCCAGCCCGGGCTCGCGTCAGCCAGCAGCTTGCGCGCCTCGCCGAGTCCGGGCGCCAGCGCCACCACGGCCACCAGCACGCCCAGCAGCACCAGCGTTTCCAGCGCGCGCCGTACGAGCCGCCGCGGCTGCGCCTCGTCGGGCAGACCGGTGTTGCCTTGCTGCGCTCGCACTGGCGCGGACACCCTCCGAAGGCTACGACCGGCTGCCCGCCGGCCCGAGGCGTCAGGATGAATGGGATGGCTGTCGAGGCAACGACTGCGGCGGTTGGCCGCTTCAGTGGGCGCACCGCGTGGGCGCGCAACCTTGCGGCACCGCTGCGCGACTACCTCACCACCGAGACCGGCGGGGCGCTGGCCCTGCTCGCGGCCACGCTCGTCGCGCTCCTGTGGGCGAACGTCGCACCGCATTCGTACGAGTCCGTCTGGACCACCAGGCTCTCGATCACGGTCGGCAGCTCCGGCATCTCGCTCGACCTGCGGGAGTGGGTGAACCAGGGCCTGATGACGTTCTTCTTCCTCGTGGTCGGGCTGGAGGCGAAACGTGAGCTCGCGCTGGGCCAGCTGCGCGAGCGCCGGCGCGTGGCGATCCCATTCGTGGCGGCGCTCGGCGGCATGGCGCTTCCGGTGGCGATCTTCCTCGCCTTCAACGCGGGCGGACGCGGCGCCGACGGCTGGGGCGCGGCAATGTCCACCGACACCGCGTTCGCGCTCGGCGTGCTCGCCCTCGTGGCGCCGGGTGGCACACGGCTGCGCGTTCGGCTGCTCACCCTCGCTGTGTTCGACGATCTCGTGGCCCTGATCGTGATCGCGGTGGCGTACACGGATCACGTGTCGGTGGTTCCGCTCCTCGTGGCCATCGGCGCCTTCGCGCTCTTGTTCGCCTGCCGCTCGGCGCCACACGGCTCCAAGGGCCCCATTGCCGTGGTGCTGGGCCTGACGCTGTGGGTGGCGTTGCAGAAGTCCGGCATCGACCCCGTGATCGCCGGCCTGGCCACCGGCCTGGTGACGAGCGCATATGCGCCTCCGCGCGCCGGGCTCGAACGGGTGGTGGAGCTCACCCGCTCGTTCCGCGAGCAGCCCACTCCCGAGCTCGCACGCAGCGCGCAGCTGGGCGTGGCGTCCGTGATCTCGCCGAACGAGCGCCTCCAGTACCGGCTCCACCCGTGGACGAGCTTCGTGATCGTGCCGCTCTTCGCTCTCGCAAACGCAGGCATCCACGTGAACGGCGACCTGCTCGGCCGCGCCTACAGCTCGCCGATCACGCTCGGCATCGTGATCGGCTACGTGGTGGGCAAGCCGCTCGGGATCGTGGGCTCATCCGCGCTGGCGCTGCGCCTGCGGCGGTTCGGCCTGCGGCGCAGCCTGAGCTGGCCGGTGATCGCGGGCGGCGGCGTGGTGGCCGGGATCGGCTTCACCGTGTCGCTGCTCATCTCGAGCCTCGCCTTCAGCGGCCGCGACCTCGACGAGGCGAAGATCGGCGTGCTCACCGCGGCGCTGCTGGCGTCGCTCGGCTCCTGGGCGGCGTTCCGCGTGATCGCGCACCTGCCCGCGCGCGTGCGTGCACGGCAGATCGCCGCCACCGAGGACGAGATCATGGACCTCGCCGAGGACGTGGACCCGGAGCGCGACCACATCCGCGGCGCCGAGGACGCGCCGGTCACGCTCGTGGAATACGGCGACTACGAGTGCCCGTATTGCGGCCAGGCAGAGGAGGTGGTGCGCGAGCTGCTCGTCTCGTTCGGGGACGACCTGCGCTACGTCTGGCGCCACCTCCCCCTCAACGACGTTCACGCGAACGCGCAGCTCGCAGCGGAGGCGGCGGAGGCGGCGGCCGCGCAGGGCGCGTTCTGGGGCATGCACGACCGGCTGCTCGCTCACCAGGACGACCTGTCCCCGCGTGATCTCGCGCGCTACGCGGAGGAGCTCGGACTCGACCTGGATCGCTTCTGGGACGACCTCCGCCGCCACACGCACGCGGACCGGATCGCAGACGACGTGGCGAGCGCCGACGCGAGCGAGGTGGCGGGCACGCCCAGCTTCTTCATCAACGGCAAGCGCCACCGGGGCGCATACGACGTGGGCACGCTCACGGCCGCCGTGCGCAGCGCACGGGCGCGGGCGGCGGCGATGCGCGGCGCCGGTGCCGGCGCCGCGGCTCGCTAGGACACGAGCTCCGGCTTGCTCTCCTCCTCGGCGGCCTCCTGCCCCGGCTCGCTCTTCGCGGCGCGCTGCTCGTAAGCCGCGCGGCGGGAGTCGTCGCGCTGCACGAGGATCTGGTCCGCCTTCAGCCAGTGCGTGATCGCCTCGCGGCCGCGGCGCGGCAGGAGCGCCATCACCTTGCTGATGGTGCCGGTGGACGCCGGCACGAACACCTCGAAGCGCGGCGAGCGCAAGGCGTCCACGATGGCCTCCGCCACCTCCTCCGGCTCGAGCTTCTTCACCGCGCGGCCGGCCTCCACGCCGGAGCCGAGCTCCGTGTTCACGAGCGCCGGCAGGATGCAGGTGATCTCGATTCCCGTGCCACGCACCTCGTGGCGCACGGCCTCCGAGATGCCGATCACCGCGTGCTTGGTGCCGCAGTAGGTGGCGGCATGCGGGAAGCCGCCCTTGCCGGCCACGGATGCGAGGTTCACCACGTGCCCGCCGCGCCGCGCGAGCATCCTCGGCAGCGCTTCCTTCATGCCGAAGATCGTGCCGTGCACGTTGATGTCGAACTGGCGCTGGGCGCTCGCGTCGGTCTCCTCGAGGAAGGCGCCGAGCGGCATGATCCCCGCGTTGTTGATCAGGACGTCGAGCGGCCCCACGTCGGCCTCCACGCCGTCGAGGAAGCGGGCGAACGAGTCGCGGCTCGTCACGTCGAGCTCGTAGGCCTTCACGGCTCCGCCCAGCTCCTCCGCGGCCGTGCGGGCGAGCTCGACGTCGAGGTCGCCTATCGCCACCCGGGCGCCGGCGCGCACGAGCTCCTTCGCGGTCGCCCTGCCGATCCCACGGGCACCGCCCGTGATCGCGACGACCTTCCCACTCACCGACCTCGGCTCCTTGGCCATGTAAGAAATCCTCCTGCTTGGCTGGCCAGCCAACCTTACTCGGAGAGAGCGATGTCGAGCGCGCCGATGAGGATCTCCGCGTGCTCATCCCCGAATACGAGGGGCGGCCGGATCTTCAGCACGTCGTTCCGCGGGCCGGTGCGCCCGATCAGAACGCCCGCCGCGCGCATGGCATCCACCACGGCTCCGGCCCGGTCCGGATCGTCGAGCTCGACGCCCAGGAGCAGGCCGAGCCCCCGAACTTCCACGATCGACGGGTGCCGCTCACGCAGGTCCTGAAGCCGTGTGCGGAGCAACTCCCCCACCCGCGCCGCGTGCGCCACGAGCCGCTCGTCCTCGACCGTGTCGAGCACCGCCAGCGCCGCCTGTGCTGCAACCGGGTTGCCCCCGAACGTGCTGAACACCCGCCGCGCGAACGCAAACTGGTCCACCAGCTCGCGCCTCGTGATCAGCGCGGCCACCGGGTAGCCGTTGCCCATCGGCTTGCCGAGGGTGACGAAGTCCGGCGCCGCGCCAAGGGCCGCGAAGCCCCAGAGGTGCTCGCCGGAGCGGCCGTAGCCCACCTGGACCTCGTCCGCCACGAAGAGACCGCCGGCGTCATGCGTCGCCTGCACCAGCTCGGAGAGCCGCTCGCGGCTGGGCGGGTGGATGCCGTCGCTCGTGAGTCCGGCGTCGATGAAGGTTGCGGCCAACCCGTCCGCGAGCCCCGAGGCCGCGTCGCCCAGCGCGCCCGCGCCAGCGTCCACCGCGATGCGCGCCACATGCCGCGGCTCGTAGCCGTCCGGCCACTCCTCCGGGGAGAGCTCGGCGAGCGCCGCCGTGACGCCGTGGTAGGCGTGGCGCGTGACGATCGCGCCGCCGCGTCCGGTCACTCCGGTGGCGATGCGCCAGGCGATCTCGTTCGCCTCGCTGCCGGAGTTCACGAGCATCACGGTGTCGAGCCCGGCCTCGGCCGGCATCGTGGCGAGCAGCCGCTCGCTCAGCTCGACGAGCGGCTCGTAGAGGTAGCGCGCATGCGTGTTGAGCGTGCGCGTCTGACGCACCACCGCCTCGGTCACGCGCGGATGGCAGTGGCCGACCACGGGCACGTTGTTGTACGCGTCGAGCAGGCGGCGGCCATCGCCGTCGAACAGCCACGCCCCCTCACCGCGCGCGACGTGGACCGGCTCGCCGTAGGTGAGGCGGGTGAGCAGCGAGCCGGACGCGTGGCACCGGCGCCGCGCAAGAGCGTCGGTCGCCACCGGCGGGCGCGCCGCCCCCAGCTCCTGGGAGAAGCGGTCTGCTCCGATCTCGCCGATCAGCTCGAGTAGCCGCCACGAGTCGTGGTCCCAGGCCTGGATGTACTCCGCGTTCTCCGGATAGCGAGCAACACGCCACGCGCTGATCACCACGATCGCCGCGAGCCGCGTGGCCACGAGGTCGCCGAGCACCTCGAGCTCCTCCGGCTCGAAGGGCACGCGCGACGCGTACCCGTCGATCGCGATGCGAGCCACGCGGAACACGTCATCGAGCGGGCGCCCGCGGATGATCGAGGCGAGCGCGATCGCGAAGTCGCCCACCTGAGCGGTGTGGGAGACGTCTCCGAAGTCCACGATCCCGGAGATCCGCCCGGCGCCGTCGAGCAGCAGGTTGTCGAGGTTGAGGTCGCCGTGCACCACCTGCGCGCGCAGCCGTGGCCAGCGCGGCGCGACTCGCGCTTCGTAACGGTCGAGTACCGAGTCCACGAGGCCGCGGCGCCGGCCGTCGGCGATCGCGCCGGTGAGCGGCCGCAGCCGTGCCGCGTGCGCGAGGTCCCACAGGAGCTCGCGGCCCGCGGCCGGGTGGAAGAAGCTCCGGAGCGCGAGGTTGAGCCGCGCGTGCGTCGCGCCGTAGTCGCGCACGGCGTCGTCCGCCAGGTCCGGCCCGCCGTCGTGTCCCTGGAGGCGCTCGAACAGGCGCACGAGGTGCCTTCCGTCTTCACCTTCCACGGTGGTGCGGTACGCCGCGGCCCCTTCCGCCTGCGAGACGGCACGTGGCCGCGCGACCGGGAGGCCGGGATCCACGCGCGCGACGTGCAGGATCGCCTCCGCCTCGAGGTCGAGCGTGGCGGGATCCTCGCCGAGGTTGGAGATCTTCATCACGCCCGCATCGGCGGCGCCCTCCACGAGGAACGTCTGGTCGCGCTCGCTGCCAAGGTTGGTCGCCGTCCCCTCGATTCCGAAGAGCTCGGCGGCGATGCGCGCCACGTCAGTCGCGCTGAAGCGCGGCGGCGTGGCCTCGAGGACGGAGCTCACGTGCCGATCCTACGCGTCGCCGTAGAGGTCGATCCCGTGCGGCTCCTGGATCACGTTGCCGCCGTCGACCACGATCGACTGGCCCGTCACGTAGCTCGCCTCGTCCGAGCAGAGGAAGGCGATGAGCGCGGCCACCTCGTCCGGAGTGCCAGGCCGCCCGACCGGCGTGTGCCTGCCGGCCTCGAGCTCATCAGGCTCCGACGAGGCCGTGGCGATCCAGCCCGGAGCCACGGAGTTGGCGGTCACCCCGGCGCGCCCGTTCTCGATCGCGATCGCGCGCATCATCGCGTCCATCGCACCCTTTGCGGTGGCGTAGGCGCTCGACCCCGGAGCCGTGACGAGCGGCCCGGTGACCGATGACACCATCAGCACTCGGCCGTGGCGCCGCTCGATCATCTCGGGCAGCACCGCCTGTGTCACGTGAAACGCGGTCTTGAGCGTGATGTCGAGCTGGCGCTCGAGCACCCGCAGCGGCAGCTCGGCGAACGGCGCCTCGGCCGCCGGCTCCACGCCCGTCTGCACCATCCCCGCCGCATTAACGACGATGTCGATCGGGCCCTCCGCGTCACGCGCCGCGGCCACGAGCGCGAGCGCCTGCTCACGGTCGCTCAGGTCCGCGACGAACGCAAACGCCGCGTCCCCCAGCTCGGCACACCGCTCGTGGATCCGCTCGGTGGTCGACGTGATCGACACCCGAGCGCCGAGCCGCCCGAGCAGCCGCGCCGCCGCGAAGCCGATCCCCTCGGAACTGCCGCAGCCCGTGACCAGGGCGTGGCGGGATGAGAGGTCGAATGGCGGGGCCACCATGCACTTGCAACGCTAAACGCTCGGGATTACGCTCGAACAAATGTCACGTCGGCTTGCGGCTCCCATGCCCACGGTGCTGCAAGGACGGACACGAGGTTCACGACTCGCGCCCGCCGTTGCTGTACTCGCGATGCTCGCGGTGTCGGCTGCCGGCGTAGCGGCCTGGTTGGTCGCCGGCGGCTTGGGGCGATCCGCGCTCCCTCGCGCCGGAGGCTCGTCGAGTCAGCCGATCCCGCCCGCCGCGCAGGGTGTCGTGTCCGCGGCGCTCGGACGGGCGCGCCCTGCCTACCGCGTGCGCGAACTGCAGGCGCACAATCCCGAGCAGCGGCTCGGCATCCGTTTCTCGAAAGCCGGCGTGACGGTCTCGTCCGAACGCAGCCGCAGCCGCTTCGACCTGGTGGGCTATGGACGCGCCGGTGCTATCCGCCCGGTCGCGCGGGTCGGCCCCCGCGCCGTGGCCAACCGGGTCGATTACTCGCGCCCCGGTCTCGACGAGTGGTACGCGAACGGGCCGCTCGGGCTCGAGCAGGGCTTCGAACTAACGGCCCGCCCGTCTGGTGGACAGGGTCCACTCACGTTCGCGATGGGGCTCTCCTCGAGTCAGCCGGTGAAGCGCGACGGCCGCTCGGCGCTGCTGCTGGGAGGCGGCCTGCGCTACGGCGGGCTCACCGTCACGGACGCGAGGGGACGGCTGCTGCGCTCGTGGCTCACGCTCCACGCGGGCCGGCTCGCCATCAAGGTGGACGACCGGGGCGCGCCGTACCCCCTCCGCGTCGACCCGTTCGTGCAGCAGGTTGAGCTCAGTGGCCCGTCCGGCGCACCGGGTGATTTCTTCGGTGCTGCGGTTGCGATCTCGGGCGATACCGTCGCCGTCTCCGCGCCGGGGCGCACCGTCAACGGCCACTCACAGCAGGGCGAGGTGTACCTGTTCGTGCGTCCGGCCGGCGGCTGGGCGGCCGCCACCCTCACCGCCGTTCTCACCGCGTCGGACGGCGGCGCGAACGATCAGCTCGGCCTTTCGCTCGGCATCTCAGGCGACGCGGTCGTGGCCGGCGCGCCGGGCAACGCCCTCGCCAAGGGAGCCGTTTACGTCTTCGTCAAGCCACCGTCGGGCTGGACGAGCATGACGCAGACCGCCAAGCTCACGGCCTCTGACGGCGCCGCCACGGAGGGATTCGGCACGGCAGTCGGCATCTCGGGGGACACCATCGTCGCCGGACCAAGCCAGCACACTCAGATCTCGCGGAAGGGCGAGGCGTATGTGTTCGTCAAGCCGGTTTCCGGCTGGACGGACATGACGCAAACGGCCGCGCTCACCGCGTCCGACGCCGCAAACAACGATTTCCTCGGAGTGTCCGTGGCGATCTCGGGCGACACGATCGTGGTCGGTGCGAGCGGCCGAAACTCGAGTCAGGGCGCCGTATACCTGTATGAAAAACCGGACACCGGTTGGGGGGATGCGAGCACCGAGAGCGCGAAGCTGCTCGCCTCGGACGGCGCCGCAAACGACCTGTTCGGCACATCTGTGGCAATAGACGGCGGCACCGTTGTGGTGGGCGCGCCCCACCACCTCGTGGGGCTCCAGGACTCCGGCGCCGCGTATGTGTTCGTGAAGCCGTTGTTCGGCTGGCCGCCGACCACGACGCAGACCGCGGAGCTCACGCCGTCCGACGGAGCCACCAACGACAAGTTCGGCCTCTGGGTGGCGGTGTGGGGAAGCAACGCCATCGTCTCCTCGCCGCTTCATCAGGTGGGCGCCAACCCCAGCCAGGGCGCGGCCTACCTCTACGCGAGGCCCGGCGCTGTGTGGACCGACATGACGCAGACCCAGGAGCTGACCTCCTCGGACGGCGCGGCGGGCGACCTGTTCGCGAACCAGGGGAGGATCGACGGCAACGTGGCCGTGATCGGAGCCGGCGTCCGCAACGGTCAGCGCGGCGCCGCCTACGTGTTTGCGGTTCCGCCGGACATCTCGATCACGAGCCCGGCGAACGGCGCCACGTACACCCAGGGCCAGGCGGTGACCGGCTCCTACGCCTGCGCTCCGCCCGGGGGCGCGACGATCACCGCGTGCGCCGGCACCGTGCCGAACGGCGCCGCCATCGACACCGCCACACCGGGCGCCCACTCGTTCAGCGTCAGCTCGAGCGACAGCGACGGGATCAGCTCATCGCAGTCCGTGAGCTACACCGTGGCGCCGCGCGCGGCGCCCGCGATTGCCGGGCTGAAGCAGAGCGCGAGGATCTGGCGCGAGGGAACGAAGCTCCCGAGCATCAGCAAGGCCAGGGCGAAGAAGCGGCCCGTCGGCACCACGTTCTCGTTCTCCCTCAACGAAGCCGCGCGGCTCACCTTCACCTTCAGCCACCGGGTGCCCGGCCGGCGGGTTGGCAGGAAGTGCGTGAAGCCCACTGGCAAGAACAGGACGAGGCCGCGCTGTAAGCGCACGATCGTGGCGGGCAAGTTCACGCTCAGCGGCCATGTGGGCGCGAACCGCGTCCGCTTCCAGGGAAGGTTCTCGCGGAGCAGGCGGCTCAAGCCGGGCAGCTACACGCTCAGGGTGACCGCACGGGATTCCGCCGGGGCGAGCGCAAGGTCGCGCACGCTCAGCTTCAAGATCGTCAAGTAGCGGGCGAAGGGTGGCGGGGCCGCGCGAGCGGGGAGCGATCGGGATGAAGAAGAGCGTGAACACCTGGGACACGCGCAGGCGAGTCCACGTGCTGGTGTTGTGGCAGCGCGGGCATCATGGCTCCGGATTGGCGCGCAGGGTTCAAGCGCACCTGAGCGGCGGCCCAAGGGCGTCACAAGAGCCGTCAAAAGAGTCGCTAATTCGTGGCGCCCGGCGCGGCGAGCTGCGTCTGCGGCAGCGGGCGGCGTGGCTCGAGTCGCACGAGCACGAGCAGGCAGATCACGGCCACCGCCGCGAGCAGGATGAACCCGAGCACGTAGCTCCCGGTGATGCTCTTCACGAGTGCCATCACGAGCGGCGGGAAGAAGCCGCCGAGGCCCCCCGCCGCGCCCACCACGCCGGTCACGGCCCCCACCTCCTGCGGGTACCAGGCGGCCACCAGCCGGAACACCGCGCCCGTGCCCAGGCCGAGCGCCACGGCGATGGTCAGGCACGCGATCGTGAGCGGCACCATGTGCCTGTAGGTCAGCGCCAGGACCACGGCGAGCGCGGCGGTGGCCACGAAGCAGGTGCGCAGCACGCGCTCCGCGCCGATCCGGTCGGACAGCCAGCCGCCCACCGGCCGTGCCACCACCGCAAGCAGCGCGAAGCCCGCGGCGCGATAGCCGGCGTCCGTCTTCGACAGGTGGTGCACTCCGGTGAGCAACTTCGGCAGGTACAGGAACATCGCCACGAAGCCGCCGAAGGAGAGGAAGTAGAAGAGCGTGAGCGCCCAGGCGCGCGGGCTGCGCCTGAAGACCTCGAGCGGCGCGGTGAACGAGATCCGGGCGCGCGGGCCCGCGCTTTCGGGGCGCGGAGCGTCACGCGCGAACAGCCAGAACACGACCGTCATGGCTGCCATCAGCGCCGCCGCGATCCAGAACGGCGTCGCGAGGCTCCAGTGCTTTGCGATCTTCGGCGCGGTGAGCGCCGCGATCACGGTCCCGCCCATGCCCATCCCGTAGACCCCGAGCGCAAACCCCTGACGCTCCGCGCTGTACCAGCGGTTGACGAACGGCACACCGACGGCGAACGACGCTCCGGTCACTCCGAGCAGGAAGCCCAGCACCACCACCTGCGCGAAGGACTTGTGGAGCAGCGCGAGCAGCACGAGCGGGATCACGCTGTAGGCCATCAGCGCAGTGAACACAAGCCGTCCGCCGAAGCGGTCGGTGAGGATGCCGAGCGGGATCCGCATCACAGAGCCGAGCACGACAGGGATGGCCACCACGAACGCGAGCTGGAAGTCGGACAGCCCGAGGCGATCCTGGAGCGTGGGGCCGAGCGGCCCGAACATGCTCCAGGCGAAGAAGCAGACGGTGAACGCGCTCAGCGCCAGGCCGAGGGCTACGGGATTCGAGCGGCTTCTTTCCTGGTCCATCTCGCCGCTGAATCGTGCCCGACCTCAGCCGGATTGGAAACCGCGTCTTGCCGCATTCGGCATCCGTGCTTCACCGCACGGGTTGGAAGCGGCGGCGGTAGAGGATGTACGGCCTGCCGATGTACTGCAGCGGGATGCTCCACGCGTGCACGAGCCGCGTGAACGGGAACGCGGCCCAGAACGCCCACGCGATGATCGCGTGCACCTGGTAGACGATCGGCGCTCCCGAGATGGCTCCGACCTTGGGGTTGAGGTAGAAGATCGAGCGCCACCACACCGAGATCGAGTCGCGGTAGTTGTACGGCGCGTGCGTGCCCAGGTTGTACACGAACGTGAGGTAGCAGCCGAGCACGATGAGGATGGTGAGCAGGCCGTAGGTGAAGATGTCGATCCGCGTGGTGGTGCGCCGCACGCGGTCGCTGGTGGCCCGCCTGTAGACGAGGCCGAGGAAGCCGATCAGCGACACCGCGCCGGCGACCCCGCCGGCTATCGCGGAGATCCAGCGATAGGTGTGCTCGGTGATGCCGATCGCATCCGTCCATGCCTGCGGCACGCACAGTCCGAGGAAATGACCGCCCACGGCGGCCAGCGCGCCGTAGTGGAACGCCGGGCTCGCCCAGCCCAGAACGCTGCGGTCGAGCAGCTGCGTGGAGCGGCTCGTCCACGCGAACTGGTCGCGCCTGTAGCGCCACCAGTGGCCCACCACGAACACCGCGATGGCCACGTACGGGATGATGATCCAGAGCAGGACCTTCCCCGCGCTCATCGCCGCGCCTCCCCGCCGCTGTGGACGATCTCCGGCGGAGTGAAGGGCTCGAGCCCCACGAGCTCCTGCGGCGGCCCGGCGGCGGCAAGCTTGAGCGCTCGCGCGCGGTCGGCCGCGGACACCTCCCCCACCGCCAGGCTCACGGCGTCCATCACATGCGCGTACGGCGTGCCGCGTTCGTGCAGGCCGTGGCGCAGCAGCTCGATCGCGGCGCGGTGCTCGCGCAGCACGATCTCTCCCTTGCCGTCGGGCGCGAATGCCGCGAACTCGAGCATCACCGGCAGGAAGTCCGGAAGCTCGCCGGCGCCCTCGAGCGGCAGCCCCGCCGCGCGGTAGAGGCGCTTGAGCCTGAGCAGCGCGGGGCCGCGGTCGCGCTTGTCGCCCTCTCCGTAGAAGGTCAGGTAGAGGCCGCAGCGCTTGTGCAGGTCGAAGGTCTCCACGTAGTGCTGTTCGAGTGAGAGCTGGTCCTCGTTCTCCCACCAAGCGCAGAAGCGCCCGAGCGCGTCGGCCGCCGCCGTGCGCGGCAGCTCACGCACGGCACCCGCGAGCTCGCCGCGCGCGCCGCGCAGCTCCGGGTCCGGATACGAAAGAAACAGCGAGGAGAGCTGATAGATCCGTGCGCTCGCAACCCGCCGGCGTCGCATCACTTCGCCTCCCCCTCCGACCTTCGGCCTCCGGCCATCCGCACGATGTCGAAGTCCGGCGTCTCGCCGTCGGTGAGCATGAAGCCCTGGGTGTCCGCCTCGGACTCGGGCACCACCATCCCGCAGTTGCCCGGGCCGCCCTCGAAGTCGAGACCGCACGTGCCCTGCTGCTGCATCAGCCGCTCGCCCAGCTCGGCGTGCGCCTTCGGGATCACGTAGCGCTCCTCGTACTTGCCGATGGCCAGCAGTCGATACATGTCCTCGATGTCCTCCACGGTCATGCCCACGGCGTCGGCCATCGCGCCGTCCCGCTCCCCCAGCACCTCGCGCTTTCGCATGTAGCCGCGCATCGCGGCGAGCCTGCGGAGCACGCGGCGGATCACATCGCCGTCCCCGGCGGAGAGCAGGTTGGCGAGGTAGTCCACCGGGATGCGCATGGACTCGATCGCCGGGAAGATCTGGTCAGGATCCGCCTCATAGCCGTCCGTCTCGAGCGTGTTGACGATCGGAGAGAGCGGCGGCACGTACCAGACCATCGGGAGCGTGCGGAACTCGGGATGGAGCGGCAGCGCCACTCGGTAGCGGTGAGCCAGCGCGTACACCGGCGAGCGGCGCGCGTAGTCGAGCCAGTCCTCGGGGATCCCGTCGCGCAGCGCCTGCTCGCGCACCGCGGGATCCTCCGGATCGAGGAACACGTCCATCTGCGAGTCGAGCAGGTCCTTCGGGTCCGGCACGGACGCCGCCGCCTCCACGCGGTCGGAGTCATAGAGCACGATGCCGAGGTAGCGGATCCTCCCCACGCACGTCTCCGAGCACACGGTGGGCAGGCCGGCCTCGATGCGCGGGTAGCAGAGCGTGCACTTCTCGGCCTTGCCGGTCTGGTGGTTGAAGTACACCTTCTTGTACGGGCAGCCGGACACGCAGAAGCGCCAGCCGCGGCACTTCGCCTGGTCCACGAGCACGATGCCGTCCTCGTCGCGCTTGTACATCGCGCCGGACGGGCAGGACGCCACGCAGGACGGGTTGAGGCAGTGCTCGCAGATGCGCGGCAGGTAGAACATGAACGCCTGCTCGTACGTGGCCTTCACCTGCTCCTGGATCCCGTGCGTGAGCGGGTCCTCGTGAATGCGCTCGGGGGCGCCCGCCAGGTTGTCGTCCCAGTTCGGCCCCCAGTGGATCTCGCGCAGCTCCTTGCCGGTGAGCTGTGAGCGTGCCCGCGCCACCGGGTCGCGCTCGGACAGCGGCGCCGTGATCAGCTTCTCGTAGTCGTAGGTCCAGGGCTCGTAGTAGTCGTCGATCTGCGGCAGGTCGGGGTTCGAGAAGATCGTCAGCAGCTTCTTGATGCGCCCGCCCGCCTTCAGCCGCAGGCGGCCCTTCTTGTCGAGCTCCCAGCCGCCGTTCCAGCGCTCCTGGTCCTCCCACTGGCGGGGATAGCCGAGCCCGGGCTTGGTCTCCACGTCGTTGAACCACATGTACTCTGCGCCGGGCCGGTTGGTCCACACCTGCTTGCACGTGACCGAGCAGGTGTGGCAACCGATGCACTTGTCGAGCGCCATCACCATCCCCACCTGCGCGCGAACCCTCATTCGAACACCACCGGCGCCTCCCGCTTGCGCAGCCTCACGATCTCATCGCGCTGCGATCCGGTGGGCCCGTAGTAGTTGAAGCCGAAGCTGAACTGCGCATAGCCGCCGATGAAGTGCGTGGGCTTCATGACGATGCGCGTGACGGAGTTGTCCGTGCCGCCGCGCTTGCCCTCGAGCTCCGTGAGCGGCACGTTCAGGTGGCGGTCCTTGGCGTGGTACATCAGGCACACGCCCTTCGGCACCCGGTGCGTGACGGCCGCGCGGCAGGCGATCACGCCGTTGCGGTTGTAGGCCTCCACCCAGTCGTTGTCATGGATGTCGAGCTCGGCAGCGTCCTCGCGGCTCACCCACAGCATCCCGCCGCCGCGGAACAGAGTGAGCATGTGCAGGTTGTCCTGATACTCGGAGTGGATCGACCACTTGGAGTGCGGCGTTATGTAGTTGAGGGTGAGCTCGGACCGGCCGTCCCCCTCGCTCTGGTCGCCGAACACGGCCCGGTGGTGGAGCGGCGGGCGGAACACGGGCAGTCCCTCCCCCAGCTCCAGCATCCACGAGTGATCCAGGTAGAAGTGCATACGGCCCGACAGCGTGTGCCACGGCTTCTCCCGCTCCACGTTCATCGTGAACGGCGCATAGCGGCGGCCGTGCGCCTCGATGCCGGACCACTCCGGCGACGTGATCACCGTGCGCGGCTGCACCTGGGCGTCGTGAAACGTGATGCGGTCCGCCTCACGGGTGGCCGAGAGATCGGCGAGCTCCACGCCCGTGCTGCGCTCCAGGGAGCGGAAGCCCTCGGTGGCCAGGCGGCCGTTGGTGGTGCCTGACAGCGCGAGGATCGCCTCGCACGCCTGCTCCACCCGCTCGAGCGACGGCCGGCCGTCCGCCACGCCGCCGCGCACCGCGCCGTTCTTCGCGCGCAGCTCCTCCACCTCCTCGTCGGCGGTCCAGTTCGCGCCCTTCACCTGGGTGCCCGCGTGCTCCACGAGCGGTCCGAGCGCCGCCCACTTGGCGGCCACGTTCGGGTAGTCGCGCTCCACCACGATCAGCTTTGGCATCGTCTTGCCCGGCACGGGCTCGCACTCGCCGGTGCGCCAGTCGCGCACCTCGCCGAAGGGCTGCGCGATCTCGTCGGCCGTGTCGTGCAGGAGCGGCGCGGCGATCACGTCGCTGCGCACGCCCAGATGCTTCTCCGCCAGCTCGGAGAAGCGCTGCGTCACCCGCTTGAACGTCTCCCAGTCGGTCTTGTTCTCCCAGGGTGGCGGCACCGCCTCGTTGAACGTGTGCACGAACGGGTGGAGGTCCGTGGAGGAGAGGTCGTACTTCTCGTACCAGGTGGCGGCCGGAAGTACCACGTCTGAGAAGAGCGCGTTGCTCGTCATCCGGAAGTCGATCGTGGTGAGCAGCTCGAGCTTTCCGTCCGCGGCCTCGTCGCGCCACACCACGTCGCCCGGGCGAAGCTCCGGCGGCGACTCCTCCGCTCGCACCGCGTTCTCGGTGGTGCCGAGCATGTGCTTGAGGAAGTACTCGTGCCCCTTGCCGGAGGAGCCGAGCAGGTTCGCCCGCCACACGGTCATCACCTTGGGGTGGTTTTGCGGCGCACCCGGGTCCTCGCACGCGAACTTGAGGCGCCCTGCCTTCAGCTCGTCCACCACGTGCTCCGCCGGTTCCCTGCCCGCCGACCTCGCCTCGTCCACGAGGTCGAGCGTGCTGCGGTCGAAGCTCGGAAACGAAGGCAGCCAGCCCAGCCGGGCGCCGAGGGCGTTCACGTCCATGATGTGCTTGCCGTCGAACAGGCCGCGGCCGAGCGGGGAGGCCAGGTCGGACGGCTGGTAGCGCTCGTAGCGCCACTGGTCGCTCGCCATGTAGAAGAACGGCGTGCCCGACTGCTGCCGCGGCGGCCGCACCCAGTCGAGCGCGAACGCCACCGTCTGCCAGCCCGCGAGCGGTCGCACCTTCTCCTGCCCCACGTAGTGCGCCCAGCCGCCGCCGTTCACGCCCTCGCAGCCGCAGAGCATCACTAGCGCGAGGAAGGTCCTGTAGGTCTGGTCGGAGTGGAACCAGTGGTTCGTGCCCGCCCCCATCGCGATCATCGAGCGCCCCTGCGTGAGCTCGGCGTTGCGCGCGAACTCGCGCGCCACGCGCGCCGCCGCGTGGCGGTTCACGCCGGTGAGCGCCTCCTGCCACGCCGGGGTTGACGGCTGCGGATCGTCGTAGCTCGACGGCCAGTCGCCCGGCAGTCCCTCGCGGCCCACACCGTACTGCGCGAGCACGAGGTCGAAGACGGTCGTGACGAGCTGGCCGCCGGTCCGGGCCACCGGCACCCCGCGCCGCACGGAGGTGCCGCCTTCGCTCTCCCCCTCATCGAAGCGCGCCATCTCCACGGCCACGCTGTCCGTCACGCGGCCGTAGAGGGTCAGCGTGGGCACCACCTCGCCGAGCTTGAGGTTCCAGCCGCCGGGCTCGCCGTAGCGGTGGCCAACCGAGCCGTTCGGCACCACGAGGTCCCCCGTGCGCTCGTTGACCAGCACGGGCTTCCACTCTGCGTTCTCCTCGTCCTCGTAGCCCTCCAGGTCCGAGGCCCGCAGCAGCCGGTCGGGCACGTAGCCATCACCGTGCTCCCGCAGGGTCACGAGGAGCGGCAGATCGGTGAACCGCCGCGCGTAGCCCTGGAAGTACGGCACCTCGCGATCCACGTAGAACTCCTTGAGAATCACATGGCCCATCGACATCGCCAGCGCGCCGTCGGAGCCCGGCGCCGCCGCGAGCCAGTGGTCCGCGAACTTGGTGTGCTCGGCGTAGTCCGGCGAGACCACCACCACCTTCTGGCCGCGATAGCGCGCCTCGGTCATGAAGTGCGCGTCCGGCGTGCGGGTGGTGGGGATGTTGGTGCCCCAGATGATCAGATAGCCGGCGTTCCACCAGTCGCCGGACTCGGGAACGTCGGTCTGGTCGCCGAACGCCTGCGGCGAGGCGGGCGGCAGGTCCGCGTACCAGTCGTAGAAGGAGAGGATCACGCCGCCGATCAGCGACAGGAAGCGCGTGCCGGAGGCGTACGAGGCCATCGACATCGCGGGAATCGGCGTGAATCCGACGCAGCGGTCCGGGCCGTAGCGCTTGATGGTGTGCACGTGGGCGGCGGCGATCAGCTCCACCGCCTCGTCCCAGGACGCACGCACGAAGCCGCCCTTGCCGCGCTGGCGCCTGTAGATGCGCGAGCGCTCCGGATCGTCCACGATCTCCGCCCACGCGTCCACCGGATCGCCCAGGCGCGCGCGGGCCTCCCGGAACATCTGCAGCAGGCTGCCGCGCACGTAGGGGTACTTCAGCCGCAGCGGCGAGTACTCGTACCAGGAGAACGACGCGCCGCGCGGGCAGCCGCGCGGCTCGTACTCCGGCATCTCCGGCCCGGTGGAGGGGTAGTCCACCGCCTGGTTCTCCCAGGTGATCAGCCCGTCCTTCACGAACACGTTCCACGAGCAGGAGCCGGTGCAGTTCACCCCGTGCGTGGAGCGCACCACCTTGTCGTGCGCCCAGCGGCCGCGGTAGGAGCGCTCCCAGTCGCGATCCTTGGCCACGAGCTGGCTCCAGCCCTCGGCGTTCACCGGACCGCGCCGCAGGTACCGGTGCGCTTCCAGCAGCGGACTGGAGGAGGCCGCCATCAGGTGTGTCATATCAGGCTCGACGATTCGGCACCGGTGGCCTGGTCCGGCGGGACGTGACTCACCCTCTCGGAAAGCCGCGCTCGCGCCGCACGCCGTGGATGTAGGCGGCCGCCAGCGCGAGCAGCGAGCCAGGTATCGCCCACACGGCCTCGGCCAACCCTGGCGGGTTGTCCAGCGGTATCCCGGGTGCCGGCAGCAGGTAGCCCGATACCAGAGCGCCGCCGACGGCCGCCAGGAATGCGCCCACAATGCCGCCATAGAAGCGGTCCGGAACGAGGATGCACGCGTGCCAGATCGCAATCCCTCATCACCCACACGAAGACGCTCATGCCGCCGTGTCCCAGTCCACCGCCAGGGCGGGAACCACCAGCACCGGGCATGGTGCGAGCCCGATCAGCTCGCTGGCCACCCCTCCCATGAAGGCGGCCTGGAGGAGCCGGTGCCCCCGCGACCCCACGACGATCAGCTCGGCCCCTTGCTCGTCGGCCAGCTCGGCCAGCCGCTCCGCCGGCCGCCCGCTCAGCACGTGCCGCTCCACATCGCCCAGCCCGGCATCCACGCATGCCTGCTCGAGCAGGGCTTCGCCGGCCGCGAGCTCGTCGCCACCGGCCGCCGCGAGCGGCCCCCACGGCCTCGTCCGGACCGGCTCAGGGGCCACCGCGTGCGCCGCGACCACCCGCAGCTCGAGACGTTCGCCGAGCCTGCCGGCGGTCCGAAGTGCCTCGCCCGCGACGAGCGAATCGTCCACACCGCACACGATCACACCGCTGCGCCGCCCGTTTGAGCGTCCCGACAGCATCGGCTTCCTCACGAGCCCTGGCCGGCCGCCGGCGGGACGATCGTCACGGGGCACTCGGCCTGCCGCAGCACCGCGCCGGACACTCGCCCGACCGCTCCACGCAGCGCGCGCCCGGTGGCTGCGCCCAGCACGATCTCGTCCGCCTCGCAGCGGCTGGCGGCGTCGAGCAATGCCCTCGACGGCGCACCGCACACGATGCGTGTCTCGTACGAGACGCCATCCGGCAGCGCCGCCTCGATGCTTCGAAGCACCGAGCGCACCATTCGCGCGTAGGTCCTGCCCGTATGGACCTCGGCCGCCACCGCGCCGAGCGCCAGCGCGTGCACCACCACGAGGTAGCCCCGCGGCCCCACCCGCCGTGCAGCATGCTCGAGCACGGCCGCCGCGGAAGCCGAGCCGTCATGGCCCACCACCGCCGTCCAACCGGCGGGCGCAGCCGAGCGGAACCCACCCGCGTGCTCCGCCTGTTCGAGTGCCATCTGTGTCATGGCCTCGACGCTAGGCGTGCGCTCGGTGCCCACCAATGGGGTCTTCCCCCAGTCTTCGGCCGGGCCAGGCAGTACGCCGCCGCGGGCGGAGCCGATGGGGTGTCGACCCGAGTGGAATCCGGTCAATCGCCCATGGGCGCAAGCCGCCGGCCGGCGCATCCTTGATCGACCGGCAAGCAGACGACGAAGGAGGCCTGGCGGAGTGACCGGCGGAACGATCGTGTGCGGCGTGGGCCGCTCCAGAGGGGCGCGTGACGCCCTTCAGGTGGCGGGCGCTCTCAGCGAGCGCCTCGGGCTGCGGCTCGTCGTGGCCCACGTAGCGCCGGATCGCGTGCGGGCCCGGTCGGGCGAGGACCTGATCGGCGAGATGGCGGCAGTGGCCGCCGTTCGGGAGCCACCAGATCAGCGGGTGGCGATAGGCGACCGTGCGCTCGGCCTCGCCGAGATCGCCGCCGAAGAGGGCGCGGACCTGATCGTGATCGGCTCGCCCAGCGGCAGGCGCAACAAGTTTCGGCGGCGGGGCGCGCTCGAGCGCGAGCTCGAGAGCGCCACCTCCTGCCCGGTGGTGGTGGCGCCCCGGCAGACGCGGCGGCGCTCCGAGCTGCGGCTGGTGCGCGCGCCCGCGATCGGCGCAAGCTAGAACTTCGGCGCGAGTTCGATGCTGCCTCGGCGACTCCCCTTCTTCTGGCGCGTATTCCTGGCGAGCGCGCTCGTGCTCGTCGTCGCCACCGTTCTGCTGATCATCACCCCGGTGACGGTGAGCGCGAACATCGCGCTGATCGAGGCCGTGGTTCTGCTCGTGGGACTCTCCGCCGCTCTGCTCGGTGAGTACCTGCTGCTGCGCCGCGCCTTCGCTCCCCTCGAGCAGCTCGCGGCGCGAATGGAGACGGTCGACCTGCTGCGCCCGGGCCAGCGCCTCCCCGCGCCGCCGGGAGACGCGATCGGACGGGTGGTCACGTCGTTCAACGACATGCTCGAGCGGCTGGAGGCGGAGCGCCGGGAGAGCGGCAGGCGGGCCCTTGCCGCCCAGGAGGCCGAACGGCTGAGGATCGCGCGCGGCCTGCACGATGAGGTTGGGCAGGTGCTCACCGCCGTTCTGCTCGAGCTCGACGCGCTCGCGCCGGCCCTACCGGAGCAGCGCCAGGACGAGCTCGTGCAGACGAAGTCCGCAGTGCGCCAGGCGCTCGAGGAGGTGCGGCGGATCGCACGTGAGCTGCGTCCCGAGATGCTCGAGGAGCTGGGGCTCGTGAGCGCGCTCACAGAGCTTTCGAGCGCGTTCGGCCGCCGCACCGGGCTGCGGGTGGAGCGCGAGCTCGATCCGGCGCTGCCTCCCCTCACGGACGAGGCGGAGTTGGCGCTCTACCGCGTGGCGCAGGAGAGCCTCACCAACGTCGCTCGCCACGCTGGGGCGAGCAAGGCGCTGCTGCGCCTCGAGCCCGGCCCGCGCAGCGTGGTGCTCACCGTCCGCGACGACGGCCGCGGCTTCCCAGGAGGGGTGCTACCCGATCGCCAGGGCGGCATCAGAGGCATGCGCGAGCGCGCCCTGCTCGTGGACGGAGCGCTGGCCGTGAAGCCGTCGGCGAGCGGCGGCGTGGAGGTACGTTTGGAAGTGCCGGCAGCCGGCGAAAGGAGCGACTGACGTGCCCACCCCGCTTGTCACCCGCATCCTCATCGCAGACGACCACTCGCTCGTCCGTTCCGGCCTCCGGCGCGTGCTGGACGCCCAACCCGACCTGCGCGTGGTGGCCGAGGCGTCGGACGGCGCCGAGGCGGTGGAGAAGGCGCTCGCCGAGGACGTCGACCTGGCGATCCTCGACGTGTCGATGCCGCGGATGACCGGCATCCAGGCGGCCACCGAGCTGTCCAAGCGCAACCCGGACATCCGCGTCCTCATGCTGTCGATGTACGACAGCGAGCAGTACCTCTTCCAGGCGCTGAGGGCCGGCGCGTCCGGTTACGTGCTCAAGTCCGGCGCCGACGAGGACATCGTTGACGCCGCGCGCGCCACGATGCGCGGCGAGTCGTTCCTCTATCCCTCCGCGATCAACACCCTGGTCCGCGACTACGTGGAGCGCGGCGCGGACGAGCCGGACATCCTCACGCCGCGCGAGCTCGAGGTGCTCAAGCTGATCGCCGAGGCGCACACCAGCAAGGAGATCGCCGAGGAGCTGGTGATCAGCGTGAAGACGGTGGAGCGCCACCGCCAGAACATCCTCGACAAGCTCGGCCTGCGCGACCGCGTGGAGCTCACCCGGTACGCCATACGCCGTGGGCTGATCCAGGCCTAGACCTGCACGCGCCGGACTCGCGCAATGGGGTCTTCCCCGCCGCTCAATGGACGCGCGAACCGATGGGCACCGCGCGCGATCTGCTCGACCCTTCAGGTGTACGGCTAACGAAGGAGGAGGCTCCCATGTCGACCAGAAGCGAGCAGCGCAACACGGCGCGCGAGCGGCCGCCGATCTTTGTGAGTGTCGGGCGCAGGAGGCGGAGCCTCGCTGCGATCTCGATCCTGGCGCTCACGGCCGTCACGCTGGTGGCCGTGCTCGTCGTGATCCTCGCGAACGCATGATGGCCTGCCCGCAACCCGTTTTTGGGGTCTTCTCCCCATGGTCGCGCGGCCCGCCGGCGAGCACACTCGAATCATGCGAGCAAGAGACACATCGTCAGCGGGTGCATGGCAAGGATGGACGAGCTGGCTGCGGCGCCGCGAGCACAGGGGCGGCCCGGCGTTGCTCTACGTGACGTGTGGGGTCACCAGCCTCGTCGTGCTTGCCATCACCCTGCTCGCAGTCACCGGGCACTCGTGGATGGTGGGCGTCGCGTTCATCGCGCTGATGCTCGCGGTGGCCGCCCTGATGGGCGTGCTCGCCCTGATGCTCACCGACCGCGACGGGTGGTGAGCCTGCCATGGGAGCCGCATTCATCACCTGTATCCCGCCCCGCTCGATGGGGCCGGCTGCCGCGGTCGCGTGGCTCGAGCGCCGGGCTCAAGTGCTCCGTCTCGCGCCCCAGGTGGACGACGTAACGGTGCGCGAGCTGCGCCCGCGCCAGCGAGACCCGGTCTGGCTCATCCACGTGCTGCTCGGCTCTGACGGGAGCCGGGACTGGAACAGCCTGCTCGGCCAGCTGGTGCGCGACCTTCGCAGGCTGGGCATGCGGCCCACGGTCTGCATCGACGAGCGGTCGAGGGAGACCGCTCCAGTCCATGCGGAGCTCCAGCCGGTGGTGTGACGTGGCCGGCGGCGGTCCGCTCAGCAGGGCCGGCGGCGATCGTCGAGCGGCGCGAGGATGCGCACGGCCAGGTGCGGCGGGCAGCCGCGATCGATCAGCTCGAAGAGGGCGTGCAGGTCCACCCCGCAGTCCCAGGCCAGGTTCGCCGCCACCTCCGGTGCGACGCCTGCCTCGAGCAGCCGCTCGCGACGCCACTGCACCAGCGCGGTGGAGGAGCTTGGTGCGGGGTCGTGGCTCATGTGTGGTTAGCGCCCCACGCTCTCGCTCTCTTACGCGGTCGCGGACAAATCCCGGGGAGCAATGTGGGGATCTGCCGATGACGGACGGCCCGGTCCGGGTTCAGCGTGGAGCGGCAAACTTCGACGAAGGGGTGGCGACCTGCCTCCGCACTGATACAGCGGTCTCAAGTCGGCAGGACTCGGTCACGGGCCCGTGAGACCAGTGGCCGAGCGCGCGCTCGAGAGCGGCTCGCGCGACGAGCTGGTGGCTCTGCTCACGGATCGAGTGGAGGAGGAGGTGCGCGAGCGCTTCCGTCATGTGATGGAGCTCAAGGCGCGGGCCGACGGCGACATCGCCTCGAACCGCGCCTATGTGAGCGCGATGCTCGACCTTCAGGTCTGGTCGCACGGCCTCTATCAGGCCACGTCGGCGAGCGCTCACGAGCATCAGCACGCCCACGCGAGCTGACCTTTTCACAGTTAGAATGTGAAAAGACGATCAACCTCGTGAAAGGACCTCAGATGCCGCTCGCCCCTGGCATGACCCTCGCTGAGCTTGTGCTTCAGCGTCCCGCGTCCGCCGACCTCCTGGAGCGGCTGAGGCTCGACTACTGCTGCGGCGGGCGCCGCACGCTCGCCGACGCGTGCGCTGAGCGCGGCCTCGACGAGGCCACCCTGATCGCGATGGTCGAGACGCTGGGCGAGCGCCCCGAGCCGCGTCCCACCGTGCACGACGTGCGCCGCGCCTCGATCACGGAGCTGTGCGACCACATCGTCCAGGCGCACCACGAGCCGGCGCGGCGGGCGCTGTCTCAGATCGCCGAGCTGCTCGAGCGCGTGGTTCGCGTGCACGGAGGCGGGCATCCGGAGCTCGCCGACCTGAGGCGCGTCTTCACAGGGCTGCGGGAGGAGCTCGAAGAGCACTTCGCGCTCGAGGAGAAGATGGTGTTCCCCGCGTGCCGCGCGGTCGACTCCGCCGACTCCGCGGCCGGGCTCGACCAGTCCGTCCTGGCGATGTGCGAGGACTCCCACGAGTTCGCGGGCGAGGCGCTCACGGCGATGCGGGAGCTGTCAGGCGGCTACGAGGCCGAGCACGCATTCTGCGGGACTCACCGGAAGCTGCTCGAGGCGCTCGAGCGGTTCGAGCTCGAGCTTCACCAGCACGTTCACGAGGAGAACAACGTGCTCTTCCCCCGCGTGCGCGAGCGCCTCACCGCCTGACCCTCCGCAGCCTCCCGCCCCCGGCGGGCCTCCGCCACGGCGGCGGCCGTCACGGCGAGGAACAGCAGGATGGCCAGCTCGCCGGCCACGCCGCCCCACTGCCACAGACGCAGGTCGCCGGCCCAGTCCCCGCCGATCACTCGCAGCGCGAGCGAGGCGTGAAGCAGCGCCAGGTGGACGTAGAAGCGCGGCCGGAACGGCAGGCGCACCCGCAGCACCGCGGGAACGATCACCGGCGCGTGGGCGAACACCATCGACATCACGAAGCCGAGGAAGAGGGCGTGAAGCTGGGCGTCGTAGGCGTAGCCGTCGGGCGAGAGTCCATGAATCAGCCACAGGACTCCCGCCGCCGCGAGCCAGGCATAACCGGCGAGAAGCGCGACCGCCATGTAGCGCGTCACCCCGCTGCCATGCACGGTGCGACGGGCGATGTCGTAGCGAGCAAGCCAGACGGCCTGTGCGAGGAGGCCCGCGCCGGCCAACCGCATGCCCGCGCCCTCTGCGGGGATCGACAGCGCCAGACCGCCGGCGAGCAGGGCAATGGCGGCGAGCAGTGCGGTGCGCCTGGCGCCGCCGAGGCCGCGCAGGCGCGAGAGCTCGAGGCGCTCGCCCACAATCGTGAGCACGAGGAAGCCGGCGAGGAGCGGCACGAAGCGCGCCGTGTCTTCTCCCGCCAGCCACAGCACGGCGGCCGCGAGCCAGGCGAGAGCACCGAGCGCCATCACCGCGTTGTGCGCCGTCCGCTGCAGGCGATCGATGACGAAGTGCTCGAGCAGCAGCACGGCGGCGGCGAAGGCGAGCAGCGCCGGGCCGAAACCTCCGGGCGCGCCCGCGGCGGCCGCCAGCGAGCCCGTCCCGCTCGCCAGCGGCGCCGCGAACCCCCACCCGCGGCCCAGCGCCACGGCACGCTCGAGGCTGATCAGAGTGCCGAGGAAGCCGAGCGTCATCAGCGGTCCGTGCAGCTCCGCGAGGTCGCTCGTCTGCCCCGGCACCGACAGCCCGAGACGCAGCAGCCCGCCCCACAGGCCGGCGAACAGCGCCGTCACGCCCAGGGCCACGAGCGGCGCGCGCCTCACGACACCCATCCGAGTTGCTCGCGCGCGGCGTCGGTCATCTGCTCGGGATCCCACGGCGGCTCCCAAACGAGCGTCACCCTCACGCGCCCGATCTGCGGCGCGTGCGCGAGGCAGTCGGCGATCTCGTCCTCGATGAAGCCGCCGAGCGGGCAGCCGGGGGTGGTCAAGGTCATCACCACCTCAACGTCGCCGCCATCGATCCGCACGTCGTAGACCAGACCGAGGTCCACGATGTTCACCCCGAGCTCGGGATCGATCACCTCGAGCAGCAGCTCATTCACCAGCTCGGGCGTGAGCGGTGCGGTGAGCAGCTGCGTGAGGTCCATCGGTGTTATTTTTACATCCGGAGTGTGAAAATGCCATCAGCAAAGGACCAGGACACAGTCGCCGCCCTCAGCCGCCTGCTGGCCGATGCGCTCGTCGCGCTCGGGCGGGCCGGCTATCCCGAGACGGCGAACCGCCTTGCCGGCCAGGCATGGTCGGCACTTCGCCACTCCCACCCGCGCGAGGCGGAGCGCGTGAACTCGCTGATGCACGGCATAGCGAAGCTCAGCCCGACCGAAAAGGAGAACCGCATGTCAGTTTCCGACCTCGAGCTCGACGTCCGCGCCGAAGTGCCCGCTCGGCGCCACGAGTTGATCTTCGAGACATACGAGGAGCTGGGTGCCGGAGAGGCGTTCACCCTCGTCAACGACCACGACCCCAAGCCGCTCTACTACCAGTTCGCTGCGGAGCACGAGGGCGAGTTCAGCTGGGAGTACCTGGAGCAGGGGCCGGAGGTCTGGCGGGTGCGGATCGGCCGCACCCCGTAGGCGGTCCGCCTACTCTCCCACCCCGCTCAGCTCCACGAGGCAGCCCGCCTCATCGGGATCGCGCGGCACGAAGCCGGCGAGCTCCGCCCTCGGGTCGAGCACGTCCAGAAGGCCGCGCGTGAGACCGCGGTGGAGCGTGCACACCACCTCCTGGTTCTCGCGCACGGCGTCCCTGTAGGGGCAGTTGCCGAGACAGAAGGTCACGCCCCCGTTGGCTGCGGGCTGCATGTGCGGCTGGAAGCCGAGGGACGCAAGTGTGGTCTCGAGCGTCTCGCGGAGTGACCCTCCCCTGGCCGGCGCGAGCTCGCGTCCGATCTCCCGGCCGGTGGCCTCGATGTCGCGCAGGCGGCGCGGGCCGGGTGCGATCGCCCGCGCGAGCCAGCGGCCGAGATCGGCGTACGCGCTGGGCGCTCGGCCGCCGGGCCGCGCGCCGGCCGCAATGGTCCAGGCGTCGCGCGGGCGGCCCACCGCCTGCCGGGGCCGCGACCGTTCCACGAGCCCGGCCTCCCGCATCCGCTCGAGGTGCAGACGCACACCGTTCGGATGCAGGCCGAGCTGCTCCGCCAGCTCCACCGTCCCTGCAGGCCGCTTGAGGTCCGTGAGCAGCGCGAACAGCCGCGCCCGTGTGGGCTGCGCCAGCACCTCGTCCTCGCTGCCGGGAAATGGCAGGTCCACTACGGTGAGTTTTGCACAGTGGAACTATGAAAACCAGTGCCGCTCAGCTGGCCCCGTTCCGGTAGTAGGCGGCGTTGATCTCGGTGAAGCGCTCCCATTCGGTGGGCAACTGATCCTCGGCAAATATCGCGTCCACCGGGCACGCCTCCACACAGGCGTCGCAGTCGATGCACTCGGCCGGATCGATGTAGAGCTGGTCGTGCTGGTCGAAGTCGGGCTCGTCCTGGGTCGGGTGGATGCAATCGACGGGACAGACCTCCACGCATGAGTGGTCCTTCACGCCGATGCACGGTTCCGCGATCACGTACGCCATGGGCAGCTCCTTTTCACAGTGTTGGTGGGCAAAGTAGCACGTGCCCTGGTATTTTTCATAGTGGCACTGTGAAAAATCTGAAGCAAGGAGGCACGCCATGAGCGATCCCAGCTCTTCCCCGGTCGAAGGACGCGGCGGGCTCGGTTTGCTCTTCCTCTTCGCGCTGGCCACCTTTCTCGTGGTGGTGGCGGTGTGGGCGGTTGGCGCGCTCGGCGGCTGGTGGGTGCTCGGGGTCGCGATGGCCATCCACCTGGGGATGACTGCCGCCGTGCTCTGGGGTCTCGCCCGCGCGCTCGCCGACAGGTCCGAGCCACCCACTGCGTGATGGCACCCGTCGCGGTGAGCGCGCCGCTGCTCATCCTCAACCTCCTGGCGGCGGCCGTGTGGATCGGCAGCCTCGCAGCGCTGGCGGTGGTCACCCGCACAGCACGCCAGGTCCTCGACCCGCCGGCGCAGGTGGCCTTCTTCCGCGCGCTCGGAAGACGCTACGCCGTGGTGGGTGGCGCTGCACTCGCCCTTGCGATCGCCACCGGCGGGGCCCTCATCGAGGGTGAGCGCTGGACCGCGGAGCTCACCACGCTCATCGTTCTCACCGCCGCCCTGGTGCTGGCCACGGGAGCGGGCGTTAGGCAGGCCCGCCGCGTGAACCGGCTGCGGGCGCGTCAGGCCGAGTGGGGCCGGGCCGCGCGCACCGCGGGACTCCTCAGAGCGACGATCGCCGCGATCACCCTGGCGATAGTGATCGATGTGGCGCTCTACCTGAGCAACTGACGACCGTCACCGTCCTCGTCGCTCCGTAGCCTGGCGCACAGATGGGCGAGATCCTCCGTGGGCTGAATCGTGAGCGCGCGGCCGCGCTGCGGGCCGAGGGTCGGTTCTTCTGGGCCGACCTCGTGGCGGACGAGCGAACGCGCGGCGAGCTCCGGGACGTGCTCGGTCTTCCCGACCATGCGCTGCAGCCGCTGCTCGAGTTCGACCCGCAGGTGCACCGCTCGCGGAAATTCCACGTGGACGGCGACCACGTGGTGTTCCTGTTCAGCTGCTTCGTGGAAGACGAGCCGGTGGAAGTGCACGTGCTCGTGAGCGGCGACTACGTCCTCACCGCTCATTCCGCGCCGGTGTCACTCCCGGACGTGCTCGAGATCGAGTCGCCGCAGGGGCGAAGCGAGCAGTACCTGATCTATGCGGTGCTCGAGGCGATGCTCATCACCCACTTCGACAAGCTCACCGAGGTCGACGACAAGGTGGAGGAGCTCCTGGGGCGCACCGTCGACCTCCGTAGCACCGGCGTGCGCAACGAGACCCTGCGCCAGATCACGTCCGACCTCACCCGCGCCAGGCGTCAGGTGGCGCCGCTGCGAGGCACGTTCGCCCGCGTGAGCCACGAGATCGGGCGGGTGGAGGGGCTCGAGCCTGACAGCGAGCACTACTTCGACTACGTCGGCGACCAGATCAACCGGCTCGTGGAGGCGATCGACGCCGCGGCGGACTCGGTCACCCGCATGATCGACCTGCGCCTGAACGAGACGACCTACTGGCTGACGGTCGTGGCCACCGTGTTCCTCCCGCTCACATTCGTCACCGGCTTCTTCGGAATGAACTTCGGCTGGCTGGTGCGCCACATCAACAGCCCAGCAGCCTTCTTCCTGCTGGGAGTAGGAAGCTGCCTGGTGGGCGTGGTAGCCACTTTGCTCGCGATACGGCGCCGGAGCCCAGTGGAGCCAGAGCGCAGCCAGAGCCCTCAGTAGAGGGCGCCGAAGGCGCCCCGATTTCGCGTGCAACTAAGCGTCGCTGTCAAGGAGCTGTCCGCCGGATAGTGCTCTGCACATCCGGCGACACGGCGACACAGCCAGCGGCGCTTAGATGCCGCGAAATCGGGGCGCCCGGATTTGAACCGGGGACCTCACCGACCCGAACGGTGCGCGCTACCAGGCTGCGCCACGCCCCGAAATCGCTGTCGAGTCTAGCTCTGGTCGGCGAGAACCGCCTCTCGCGGAATCGGCCCGTCGTCACCCGCGCCGAGCAGGTCCTCCTCCGGCCGGCCGTGGCGCGGCAGGATGGGCGTGAGGGCCAGCACGAGCAGCGAGATCCCGGCCACCACCCACAGGCTTCGCTCGGTTGCGCGCTGGAAGCCGGAGTGAGACAGCACCGAGAAGAACACGGTCCCGATCACCGCCACGCCCACCGCCGATCCGAGCTGCTGGATCGCGTTGAGCACGCCGGAGGCGGAGCCCACCTCCTCGTCGTTCACGGCCGCCAGGATGATGCTGAACAGCGGCGCGATCAGCAGGCCCATGCCGATCCCGAGCAGGAGCTCGGGGGGCACGAGATCCCAGCTCGTGAGCGAAGCGCCGTTCGAGTGGATCGCCGCGATCATCCACATGAGCCCTCCGAACAGCACGATGGTGCCGCCCTGTATCACCGGCCGCCCGTACTTCGGGCCGAGCCAGCCGCCGGAGAGGCCGGCGCCGATGGCTGTGCCGAGCGCCCATGGAATGAGCGTGAGCCCCGAGTGGATCGGGCTGTAGCCGAGCGCGATCTGGAAGTAGAGGGTCGGCACGAGCAGCACTCCCGCCATCCCCGAGAAGAACACGAGGATGATCAGCGTGCCGCTCACGTAGCCGGGCTTCGAGAAGATGCTCGGCACCACGAGCGGGTCGCGGCCGCGCCGCTCACGCTGCCGCTCGTACAGGGCGAACAGCACGAACGCGACGATGCTCGCCGCCATGGACACGAATGCCCACGCTGGCCAGCCTGACTCGCGTCCCTGGATCAGCGGGTACACGAGCAGCACCGCCGCGACGCTGAAGATCGCCGCGCCGCCGAAGTCGAGCGTGAGCCTGCGCGGCGAGCGTGACTCCGGCATCACGCGGTACGCGCCGAGGATGCCGGCCAGGCCGAGCGGCAGGTTGACGAAGAAGATCGCGCGCCACGGGTCGCTGAACAGGTCCGCGCTCACGAGCGCGCCGCCGACCACCGGCCCGAACACCGCGGCGAGGCCCATCACGGGACCCCAGATGCCGAAAGCCTTTGGCAGCTCCTCCGTCGGGAACACCTCCTTCACCACGCCGAGGCCCTGCGGGATCATCAGCGCGCCGAACGCACCCTGCACGAGGCGGAAGGCGATCAGCATGCCGGGCGAGCTCGCCAGCGCGCACAGCAGCGAGGCGGACGTGAAGCCGGCCGCGCCGATCAGGAACAGACGGCGCCGCCCGAAGATGTCACCCAGCCGGCCGCCGGTCACGAGGCCGACGCTGAACGCGAGCGAGTAGCCGCCCACGATCCATTGAAGCTGCGATGCAGTGGTGTGAAGGGTCTCGCGGATGGACGGGGTGGCGACGTTCACGATCGTCGCGTCGAGCAGGTCCATGCACTCGGCCGCGAGGATCACGAACAGGATGAGCCACCTGCGCGGGTGGGCTGAGGAGGTGGAGGTCATTGCGCGAGTTTCCTTACTTGTCGAACAGCGTTCGTATAGGACGAACAGCGTTCTATCACACGAACACTGATCGCTGCAACTAGACTCTCGTCACACATGGCCGCCGAGCCCCTGCCCGAACCGCCGCTGCGCCCAGGTACTCGCCGGTCCGACGCGCGCAAGCGCCGCACGCTCAATCGCGAGGCAATCGTCGACGCGGCACTCGCGATCGTGGACGGCGAGGGGCTCGAGGGTCTGAGCATGCGCGCCGTGGCCGACCGCCTCGAGACAGGCCCGGCCTCCCTCTACGCCCACGTCGCGAACAAGGACGAGCTCATGGTGCTCGTGTACGACCGCGTGCTCGGCGAGGTCCAGCTTCCGGAACCCGACAAGCGGCGCTGGGAGGAGCAGCTGAGGGACGCTCTGCGCCAGCTCTACGAGGTGCTCGTGGCCCACCGGGACATCGCGTTCGTGAGCATGGCTCGCGTCCCGATCGGGCCGAACATGTTGCGCGTGGGCGAGGGAATGCTGGCCATCCTCCGCGCGGGCGGAGTGCCCGACCGCGTGTGTGCGCTCGCGATGGACTTCGTGTCGCTCGGGGTCAACTCGCTCGCGTACGAGGAGTCGCTCTATCCGGTCGACTCGAGCAACGAGGAGATCGACGCGTACTACCGCCAGGTGAACGACTACTTTGCGGCGCTCCCCGCAGACCGCTTTCCGAACCTCGCCGCGATGGCCGAGTTGCTGACGGAGCCGGAGCGGGACGAGCGGCTCGACTTCGCGTTCGACGTGCTCGTGCAGGGCGTGGCCGCGCTCGCAAGATCCGCCAAACGCCGCGGGTAGGCTTTCCGCAGATGTCGGCCTCGCTCGTGCCCGCTCCCACCACCAATCCGCTGCGGCGGATCGCGTTCGACATCGGCACCGAGCGCGCCGCGAGGTCGTCCGGGATTCCGTTCCCGCCGGGGCTCATGAGTTTCAGCCTCCCGCGCACGCGCCGCTTCTCTCAGGACCCGCTGCCGATCCTGCTCGACTGCTACGAGCGCTTCGGCCCCGTGTTCTCGCTGCGGATCCTTCACAGCCCGGTGGTGTTCATGCTCGGCCCGGAGGCGAACCACTACCTCACGGTCTCGAACGCGTCGAAGTTCCGCTGGCGCGACGGGAGCATGGGCGACCTGATTCCGCTGCTCGGCGACGGGCTGCTCACGATCGACGGGCCGTACCACCGCCAGTCGCGCAAGGTGATGCTGCCCTCGTTTCACCGCGAGCGCGTGGCGCAGACTGCGGGCACGATGGTCGAGGAGATCGGGCACGCCCTCGAGTCGTGGCGCCCGGGCCAGACGATCGACCTGTACCACCGGACCCGCGCCCTCGCCCTGCGGATCGCGATGCGCGCGCTGCTCGGCTTCGACCCCGACCGCGGCGAGGATCTCCACGCCGCCGACGAGTTCGAGGAGGCGCTCGCCTTCTGGGGGCGCGACTACCTGCTGCAGGTCATGCGCGGCCCCTTCTCGCCGTTCAACCACATGCAGAAGCACCGCCGGCGGCTGGACTTCCTCATCTACGAGGAGATCGGGCGCCGACGCGCGAGCGGTGAGCGGCGCGAGGACCTGATGAGCGTGCTGCTCGAGGCCACCGACGACGCCGGCGAGCCGCTGTCCGACCGCGAGGTGCGCGACCACCTGATCACGCTGCTGTTCGCCGGCCACGACACCACCACCTCCACGGTCACCTTCCTCTTCTACGAGCTCCTCCGAGCGCCGGAGGCACTTGCGCGGGCGACCGCGGAGGTCGACAGCGTGCTCACCGGCCGCGATCCCACGGCCGAGGAGCTCGTCACCGCGATGCCGGAGCTCGAGATGGTCATGGACGAGACGTTGCGCATGTACCCGCCCGCGTGGGTCGGGCCGCGGCGGTCTGTCGAGAGCTTCGAGTTCGCCGGCACCGCCGTGCCGTCGGGCGCACTCGTGAACTACTGCTCGTGGGCGAGCCACCGCATCCCGTCGGTGTTCCCGGACCCTGACCGGTTCGACCCGCAGCGCTTCACTCCGGAGCGCAAGGCCGCGCTGCCGAAGGGCGCGTACGTGCCCTTCGGCGGCGGTTCGCGCACCTGCATCGGCATGCGCTTCGGCCAGCTCGAGATCAAGACGATGGCGGCGATGCTGCTTCAGCGCTTCCGGCTCGAGCTCGACCCGGACTACGAGCTGAGCATCCGCATGATGCCCACGCTCAGCCCGAAGCGCGGGCTGCCCGTGCGCGTGCTCGAAGCGCGCTAGTTCTTGCCGTTGCTGCCGCTGTCGCCGATCGACAGCACGGACAGGAAGGCCTCCTGGGGCACCTCGATTCGGCCCACCTGCTTCATGCGCTTCTTGCCCGCCTTCTGCTTCTCGAGCAGCTTGCGCTTACGCGTGATGTCGCCGCCGTAGCACTTGGCGATCACGTCCTTGCGCACCGCCTTCACGGATTCGCGGGCGATGATGTTCGAGCCGATCGACGCCTGGATCGCCACCTCGAACTGCTGGCGCGGGATCTGCTTGCGCAGGCGCTCGGTCATCGCGCGCCCCGCGTTGTAGGCCTTGTCCTTGTGGACCACCATTGAGAGCGCGTCCACCATGTCGCCGGCAAGCAGGATGTCGAGCTTCACGAGGTCGGACGGGCGCATGCCGATCAGGTCGTAGTCGAGCGACGCGTAGCCCTTGGTCCGCGACTTGAGCTGGTCGAAGAAGTCGAGCACGATCTCGGCCAGCGGCAGGTCGTACTGGATCTGCACGCGCTGCGGTGAGAGGAAGCTCATGTCCACGTGGGTTCCGCGCCGCTCCTGGCACAGCTCCATCACCGGACCCACGGCGTCCTTCGGGCAGAGGATCGACGCGCGGATGTACGGCTCGCGGATCTCCTCGATCAGCCCGCGGTCCGGCATGTCCGACGGCGAGTGCACCGCCACCACGTCACCGTTCGTCATCGTCACCTCGTACTCCACGTTCGGCGTGGTGGCGAGCAGCTCCAGGTCGTACTCGCGCTCGAGGCGCTCGCGCACGATGTCCATGTGGAGCAGGCCGAGGAAGCCGCAGCGGAAGCCGAAGCCGAGCGCCTGGCTCGTCTCGGGCTCGTACGACAGCGCGGCGTCGTTCAGCGCCAGCTTCTCGAGGGCGTCGCGCAGGTCCTCGAACTGGTCGGTGTCCACCGGGAAGAGGCCGCAGAACACCATCGGCTTGACCTCGCGGTAGCCCGGCAGCGGCTCGGAAGCGGGACGCGCGCGCGTGGTGAGCGTGTCGCCCACGCGCAGCTGCGACACGTCCTTCACGCCCGTGATCACGTAGCCCACCTCGCCGGCGCGAAGCCCGTCCACCGGCTGCATCTCGGGTGAGAAGAAGCCGATGTCGTCGATGTCGGCCTGCGTGCCCGTCTGCATCGCGAGGATCGGGTCGCTCTTGCGCAGCTCGCCGTCGACCACACGCACGTAGGCGATCACGCCGCGGTACTGGTCGAACTCGGAGTCGAAGATGAGCGCGCGGGCGGGGGCGTCGGCGTCGCCGTCTGGCGGCGGGATCTTCTGGACGATTGCCTCGAGCAGGTCCTCCACGCCCTCGCCTGTCTTCGCCGAGAGGCGGATCACCTCGTCGGGATCCTCGCCCAGCAGCTCGTGGATCTCGCCGGCCACGCGCTCGGGCTCGGCGCCCGGCAGGTCGATCTTGTTGAGCGCGGGGATCAGCTCGAGCCCGGCGTCCACGGCGAGGTAGGTGTTGGCGAGCGTCTGCGCCTCCACCCCCTGCGCCGCGTCCACCACGAGCAGCGCGCCGTCGCATGCCGCGAGAGAGCGCGACACCTCGTAGGTGAAGTCCACGTGCCCGGGCGTGTCGATCAGGTGCAGGCGATAGGTCTCGCCATCGTGCGCCGTGTACTCCACGCGCACCGCCTGGGCCTTGATCGTGATGCCGCGCTCGCGCTCGAGCTCCATCCTGTCGAGCACCTGCGGCCGGTGCTTGCGCGGGTCCACGGCCCCGGTCATCTCGAGGATGCGGTCGGCCAGCGTCGACTTCCCATGGTCGATGTGGGCGATGATCGAGAAGTTGCGGATGTTTGCTGCGGGACGGCTCACTTACCTGATGCTAGAGCCCTGCTCGGTTCAGCAATAGCCGCCGGATCTGGTGGGCCTCCGGCACATTCATCCGGGTAACGGCGCCCGCGTAGACGAGGATCCCCGCGCCGATTCCGGCGCCCAGACTGATGATCTGCGCTATCAGCGAGCGGCCGAGCCCGACGTCGAACATCCACCAGACGAAGTAGCTCGTGAGCCCCATCGCGATGGTGGCCAGGACGATGCGGGCGACCGTGCGCACGGTCTCGTAGCCGTCGATTCCGTGGAGGTCCCTGCGCAGGACCAGCGCTTGGGACACGGCCATCGCAAAGGTTCCCGCCACCGACCCGAGCACCACCCCGGTGATGCCCCACGGGTAGTAGAAGATGGCCGAGAAGGTGGCGTTCACGAGCAGGTTGATTCCCGCGAGCGACGTGTTGAGCCAGGGCTTCTGGAGGCTGAAGAAGGTGCGTGAGTAGAGCAGGCTCGCGCCCTGGAACGGCAGCGAGAACGACCAGCAGAGCAGTGCCAGCGAGACGAGGTGCGTGGCGCCGCCGCCGAACGCGCCACGCTGATACACGAGCCGGGTGATCGGCACGGACAGCACCGCCAGGAGCACCGCCGACGGGATGAGCAACAGCAGCGTCTGGCGCACGCCGTTCGCCATCCGGTAGCGCAGGTTGTGGTGATCGCCGCGGGCCGCCAGACGCGCGAGGGTGGGAAACAGGACGGTGGCGATCGCGACGCTGAACAGGCCCTGCGGCAGCTGGTAGATGCGGAAGGCCTTGTCGATCGCGGCCGGAGCCTGATCGGACACGAGCGTGCCGAAGATCGAGTTGATGAGGGCGTCGAAGTTGATGAGCCCAAGCGCGATCGTCACCGGCAGCATCAGCCTGAGCACCCGCCAGACGTCGGGGTTGTGCCAGTCGAAGACGAGCTTGAACGGGATCCCCGCTCTGAATAAGACCGGCAGCGGGATGACGAACTGGGCGATCGTGCCGAGCAGAACGCCGATCGCGTACGCGTAGATCTGGTGCGGGAAGATGAAGCGGCCGCGCAGGAAGACGAGGCAGCCGATGATGATCACGTTCCAGATCACCGGCGTGAGCGCGGGCACGCTGAAGTGCCCGAGCGAGTTGAGCATGCCGACGACGATTCCCGAGAGCGCCAGCAGCAGGACGACCGGGAACATGATCCGCGACATCACGATCGTCATGTGACGGAGCTCTGGCGAGTTGTGGAAGCCCGGCGTGACCGCGGACATGATCGGCCCGGCGAGCGCGAAGAACAGCAGAGTGACCACGCCGAGCAGCGCGGCCATCAGGCTGAACACGCTCCAGGCGACCGTGATCGCCTCGCGCCGCCTGCCCTTCTCGAGCAGCTCCGTGAACACGGGCACGAAGGCGCCCTGCAGTGCGGCGTCGGCGAACAGCGCGCGCATCAGGTTCGGCACCTGGAAGGCGATCGTGAACGCCGACATGGCGCCGCTCACGCCGAAGTAGCTGGCGGCGATGATCTCCCGCACGAGCCCCGCTACCCGCGAGATGCCGGTGGCGGCGGAGAAGAATGCCGTGCTGACCGCGAGCCGGCGGCCGCCGCCGCCGTCCCCGGGTGTTGTCGGGCCATCCGGCGGGCGTCCGTCGACGGGCAGGCGCGGCTGGCGCGAACTCACGCGGTCGGCCTGTCGGGGCGCGGCTG